>NZ_JBYNAH010000114.1:0-16026 GCF_059781815.1 Salipiger sp.
TTTGTGGCTTACCTTTTTAATTTATTGGGGGGCGTTTGAGCCGGGACCGACGAGGCGCCGTCACTCGGCGGGCGGATCGTCGTGGGAGGCCTCTGCCTGTTCGACCGCCCAGCTCGTCGCAACCTCGACCGCCACCGGAGAGGTCGTCGGCAGCACGTTGAGGTAGCTTTCGGTGTCTTCCACCTGCGGCGCCGGGCGCTGTGTCATGCGGTAGAGCGCATAGAGCGCGATGCCCGAGAAGGTCACGGTCAGCACCAGCCAGAAGCCCTGCGGGCCAAGCGTCTGCATCGCCCAGCCGCTGAGCAGCGGGCCGGCGATCGCGCCGAGGCCGAAGATGAAGACCAGGCCGCCCGACGCGGCCGGCATGTCGTCGGCGGGCAGGTCGTCGTTGGTGTAGGCGAGGAACAGCGAATAGAGCGGCGTGGTGACGCCTCCGGCAAGGAAGGCCGCGACCAGCAGCAGCTCCGGATGGGCGGCGGTGGTCAGCCCGAGGGCGCAGGAGCCCGCGCCGATCGCTGCCGCGGCGAAGATCAGCTTGCGCCGGTCCATGATGTCGGAGAGCCAGCCGATCGGGTATTGCAGGACGAGCGCGCCGGCGAAGAGCGTCGCCACGAACAGCGCGATCTGCGGTGTCGATAGGCCGATCTGGGTTCCGAACACCGCTCCCATGCCGGACTGCGTGGCGTAGATGCTGCCGAGGAAGAACGTGCCCACGGTGGCCAGCGGCGCGATCCCGAAGAGCTGGCGCAGCGACATCGGCCGCGCGACGCTGACCGCGGGGGTCGGTGTGGCCGAGAGCAGGATCGGGCCGAAGGACAGCGAGACGAGGATCGAGGCGACGATGAACAGCGCCGAGGTGGCGGCGTCTCCGAAGGTCAGCAGCCATTGCGCGCCGATCACGCCGAGGGTCTGGGCGATCATGTAGGCCGAAAGGATCTTGCCGCGGGTGTCGTTGGTGGCGGCGTGGTTCAGCCAGCTTTCGGCGGCCACGTAGACCCCGGACATGCAGAAGCCGATGATCAGGCGCAGCGGCGTCCAGGCCCAGGTCTCGGTGACCAGAGGGAAGGCGATGAGCCCGGCGGACATGAAGCTACCCAGCGCCGCGAAGACCCGCACGTGCCCCACCCGGCGGATCAGGATCGGCGTGACGCGGGCGCCGGAGAGAAAGCCGATGTAATATCCGGACGTGATGATGGCGAGCGCCGCGGCGGAGAAGCCTTCGATGTCGCCGCGCAGGCCGATCAGGGTGAACTGCATGCCGTTGCCCAGCATGATGAGGAGCGTGCCGAGCAAAAGCGCCCAGACGCTGCCAAGGACGGAAATCATGCGGGGCCTCTCGGATTGCGGGCTGGGATCTCCCGGATCCATGCCGCAGGAACCAACGCTTTGCGAGCGCCGCAGCGTCACGCGGCGTGCGCTTCGCGACATTGCTGAAGATTGCGGCGCTTTCGGGCGCATTCGACCGCTTGCGACGCGCGCGCTCCGGGCCCGACAGCGGCGCAAACGTCTGGCGTGTCAGGGGGCCAGCCCCCTCTTGGCCTACGGCCAATTCACCCCCGAGGTATTTTGAAACCAGAGAAGACACGAGGAGAGCGCCCCTGGCTTCTCTTCGTCAAAAATACTCCCGCCGGAGGCAGGCCGGCGATCGCGTCCGGGCGCGTCGCCGGGGATGCGCGCCGGGACCCGTCCAGGTCGTCCCACGCAAGAGAATGGCCCCGGGCGCAGGCGCGCTCAGTGATTTCGCAGAGCCTCGATGAGCTCGTCCTTGGTCATGTCCGAGCGCCCGTCGATGCCGATCTCCTGCGCGCGGGCATAGAGGTCGTCCTTGGTCCACTCTTCGTAGGGCGGCGCCTTGCCGCCTTTCTCGGACGGGTTCATGTCGTCATTGGCCTGCGCGTTGGAGATGCGGGCGGCCTTTTCCTTCGACATGCCCTCGTCGCGCAGGTCTTCGTAGAGTTTCTCGTTCTTCAGGCTCGGGTTGGCCATGATCGGTCCTCCTTCTGTCGCGGTCAGAACCCGCGAGGCGCGGCGGCGGTTCCGCGCAGGCCGCTCTTCCCTTGGCGCATGGCCGGGGTTATATGCGCGCTCATGCTGGACACGCCCTCGAACCGCCCCGACCTCCCCGCGGAAATCGCCCGCCGCCGCACCTTTGCGATCATCTCGCACCCGGATGCCGGCAAGACCACGCTGACGGAGAAATTCCTGCTCTATGGCGGCGCCATCCAGATGGCCGGACAGGTGCGCGCCAAGGGCGAGGCGCGGCGCACGCGCTCGGACTTCATGAAGATGGAGCAGGAGCGCGGGATCTCGGTCTCGGCCTCGGCCATGTCCTTCGATTACGGCGACTTCCGCTACAATCTCGTCGACACGCCCGGCCACTCGGATTTCTCCGAGGACACCTACCGTACGCTGACCGCGGTGGACGCGGCGATCATGGTGATCGACGGCGCCAAGGGCGTGGAAAGCCAGACCCAGAAGCTCTTCGAGGTCTGCCGCCTGCGCGACCTGCCGATCCTGACCTTCTGCAACAAGATGGACCGCGAGGCGCGCGACGTCTTCGAGATCATCGACGAGATCCAGGAGAACCTCGCCATCGACGTGACGCCGGCCTCCTGGCCGATCGGCATGGGGCGCGAGTTCGTCGGCTGCTACGACATGCTGCGCAACCGGCTCGAGCTGATGGACCGGGCCGACCGCAACAAGGTGGCGGAATCGATCAAGATCGACGGGCTCGACGATCCCAAGCTGGCCGAGCACGTGCCGGCGGAGCTGCTCGAGCAGCTCAAAGAAGAGATCGAGATGGCGCGTGAGCTGTTGCCGGCGCTCGATCCGCAGGCGGTGCTTGAAGGCCACATGACCCCGATCTGGTTCGGCTCGGCGATCAACTCCTTTGGCGTCAAGGAGCTGATGGACGGCATCGGCAGCCTCGCCCCCGAGCCGCAGCCGACCAGCGCCGAGCCGCGGCAGATTTCGCCCGACGAGAAGAAGGTCTCGGGCTTCGTCTTCAAGGTGCAGGCCAACATGGATCCCAAGCACCGCGACCGGGTGGCCTTTGTGCGCCTCAGCTCGGGGCATTTCAACCGCGGCATGAAGCTCACCCATGTGCGCTCCAAGAAGCCGATGAGCATCACCGCGCCGGTGCTGTTCCTCGCCTCCGACCGCGAGCTGGCGGAAGAGGCCTGGGCCGGCGACATCATCGGCATTCCCAACCACGGCCAGCTGCGCATCGGCGACACGCTGACCGAGGGGGAGGCGCTGAAGGTGACGGGCATCCCCTCCTTCGCACCAGAGCTGTTGCAGGGCGTGCGCGCGGGCGACCCGATGAAGGCCAAGCACCTCGAGAAGGCGCTGTTCCAGTTCGCCGAAGAGGGTGCGGCCAAGGTCTTCAAGCCGAATATCGGCTCGGGCTACATCGTCGGCGTCGTCGGCGCGCTGCAGTTCGAGGTGCTGGGCGCGCGGATCGAGCAGGAATACGGCCTGCCGGTGCGCTTCGAGGCCTCTCAGTTCACCTCGGCGCGCTGGGTGCATGGCGACAAGGCGGCGGTGGAGAAATTCGTCAACGCCAACAAGCAGCACATCGCCCACGACAATGACGGCGACGTGGTCTACATGACCCGCCTGCAATGGGACATCGACCGCGTGGTGCGCGACTATCCCGAGATCACCCTCTCGGCCACCAAGGAAATGATGGTGTAAACGCCGGTCCGGGCCCCTTGGGGCCCGGCAAATGCTCCGGGGGAGCGTTTGAGGCGTTTACGGGCGGAGCCCAGCCTGTCCGGGCCCCCTTGGGCCCGGCAAACGCTTCTTGGGAGCGTTTGCGGCCTTTACGGGTGGAGGCCCACCAGCCCGGCCCCTCCCCGTCTCCGCCCCCCCTCACTCAACTTTCCGCTTGACCTGGAGTGCGCTCCAACCCCTAGCAAGGGAAGCGTCGAACGGAGAGGAGCCCGGATCATGCGGATCGCCGAGTTCGCGCGGGCCACCGGCTTCCCGGTGGATACGCTGCGCTATTACGAGAAGATCGGCCTCATCGACCCGCCCCTGCGCGACAGCGCCGGACACCGTGTCTATGGCGACGCCGAGCTGCGCTGGGCCGAATTCCTGCACAGGCTCAAGACCACCGGCATGTCGATCTCCGAGATGCTGGCCTATGCGCGGGCGCGGGCCGAGGGCGATCACACCGCCCCCGAGCGCGCCGGCATGCTGCGCGACCACCGGGCCGAGGTCGCCGCCCGCGTGGCGGAGTTGCAGGAGTGCCTTTCCGTTCTCGACACCAAGATCGCCACCTACGAGGCGATGATGTCAGACGCGAAAGGACCTGACCATGACGCACCAGACGACAGAGACCAGAGCGGAGCGCGGCCGCAGGCTGCTGAATGAGATCGACGGCGCCGCCGGAGAGGCGGTGATCGCCAGCCTGCAGGACATCGCCCCCGATTTCGCCGAGCTGCTCTTCGAGTTTCCCTTCGGCGACATCTATGCCCGCGAGGGCCTGTCGCTGCGCGATCGCGAGATCGCCACCGTGGCGGCGCTCTCGGCCATGGGCACGGCACAGAGGCAGCTGGGCGTGCATGTGCACGGGGCGCTGAATGTCGGGGTGACGCGGACGGAGATCGTCGAGGTGATGATGCAGATGGCGGTCTATGCAGGCTTTCCCGCGGCGCTCAATGCGCTTGCCGTCGCCCAGGAGGTGTTTGCCGAGCGCGACGCCGCCTGACCGGCCTCCGCGAACGGACCGGGCCCCGCCAGAGACCGGCGGGGCCCGGTTGACGCGATGCGGGCGCTTGCTCCGGAGCGCTTACTCCGCCGGGACGTGCTTCTCGACGTGACCGCCGCCGAAGCCGTCCGGCAGCACGAAGGCCACCAGCACGAAGACCAGCCCCAGCGCGATGCCCAGAAGGTCGCCCGAGACCGCGAAGAGGCCCGCGTAGTCCGAGCCGGGCACGGTACCCAGCGTGACCTTGCCGCCGGCGATGTCCGCGAGCAGGCCGCTGGCCTTCCAGACCGGGTAGGTCGCCATGTAGGCGGCGGCACCGAAGAGACCGCCGGCGATGAAGAACAGCGCATCCTTGCGGCCCGTGGCGGCGGCGCAGACGCCGGTGCCGGGGCAGAAGCCCGAGGCCGCCCAGCCTGCGCCCAGCAGCAGGCCGCCGATGAACACGCCGATATAGGCTGCCTTCACCGACATGTGGCCGACCTCGACGAGGCCGATCATCTGGCCGCCGAACATCAGGATCGAGCCGGTGCCGATGGCCAGCAGGATGGTCTTCATCAGCCGCAGCCGCCGCAGTGTCAGCATGCCGGTGATGACGTTGGGATTGGTGGCGCCGATGCGGTCCAGCACGAAGCCGAAGGCAGCGCCGATGACGATGGCGAGCACGATCTGCATGGCTCAGTCCTCCCGGTACATGGTCATGGCGACGGGCACCGCGGCGAGGAAGGCGCCGGCGGCGAAGATGTAGCCCGAGAGCGCGGTCTGCATCATCCCAGACATCATGTGCCCCGAGGTGCAGCCGCCCGCGAGCCGGGCGCCGTAAAGCACGACGAAGCCGCCGAGGAAGGCGACGAGGTAGCGCGTGCCAGGGCTGTCGCCGAAATTGGCCCGCCAGATCGCCGGGGCGCGGCGCTCCTCGCGCGAGACGCCGCCTTTCAGCAGCGACGACAGCAACGCGCCGGCGGCCATCGCCAGCACGAAGATGAAGCTGTAGTTCAGCGGGTTGGCGGCGCTCTTGGCGTATTTGCCGCCGGATTTCGCCATATAGGCGTTGGTCGAGGTCCAGCCCTCGTCGGTCTGGGTGATGAACTCGGGCGAGACCGCGTCGGCCACGATGCCGTCGAGGATGACGAATTGGGTGCTCACCCCGATGGGCTTCACCAGCAGGACGGCGGCAAAGAACACCACGCCCAGCAGCACGCCCCCGATTTTCCAGTTCCAGGTCATGCGACCCTCCCTTGCGTATGACATTCTGTTTTCAGAATGCATATCACATTCCGACTTTTGCATGACTCAGATCAAGGCGGGCGACGTGAGGCTGGTCTCCTGCCCCGGCCGGTCGCGCCGCAAGGATGCACGGGAGGTGCGGGAGATACTGAGAAACCCTGAACATAGCGAATGAAAACAAAGGATTGAGGCACGCGCCGGAGGCGCCGCTTGAACGCTGCTCGCGTCAGTCCCTGCGGTTCGGTGCAGGGCCCGGTCGCTGTAAGTCCCGCCGGAAATCCGCAAATAAACCGGACCCGGCGGGCTGATGCCGCGCGGCAAGGCCCCCGCCGCGCTTGAGCGACGCAGAAAAAAAGGGGCGCCAAGGCGCCCCTTTGTCGTCCGTCTACCTGCGGGTCAGCTACCCTGCAGAAGCGACGTGATGCGACGCACCGCGGCGCGACGGTTGGCGCGTTCCGAGGTCTGGGTCTCGATGGCCAGATCGCTCTCGCCATAGCCCTGCAGCACCATGTTCTCGGGCGGCACGTCGAAATACTCGGTCAGCGCCAGCGCCACCGACTCCGCGCGACGATCCGAGAGCGCGAGGTTGTAGCCCCAGCCACCCGTCGCATCGGTATGGCCTTCGATCAGGAAGACCTCGCCCGGGTTGTCGGCGATGACACGCTTCATGGCATTGCCGAGCGCCGCCAGCGCCTGCGCCTCCTGCGGACGGATCGCCGCCGAGCCGGTCTCGAAGTTGATCGAGTCGACGCTGATCTCGGGCACCAGATGGCGCACGTTGTCGATGTTGCGGATCTGGTTGAGCGAGAACGTGCGGCCCACATCGGTGCCGGTCTCGGCGGCCAGCGCCGCGGCCAGATCGGCCTCGTCGACCTCTCGGATGTTCATCCGGCGCGGGGTCTCCTGGGTCTGCGGCAGATCGTTGACCACCACCTGCTGCTCGGCCTGCGTGTCGTCGAAGAGCACGATCTGCTCGCCATCCGGCAGGGCGCGGATGCGGCGCAGCACCCGGCCATCGGCGGCCTTCACGGTCTCGACCGCGTTGCCATCCTCGTACTCGACAACGGTGCGGGTAGAGCCGTCATCGTAGCGATAGGTGGTCACGTCCGAGCCCGGGCGGCGCAGCAGCACGTCGTCGTTGCGCAGCACGCGGTACTGGCCGTTCTCCTCGACCACCAGACGGTCGCCGGTGTTCTCGACCACCTTGGCGTCGTCCGACAGGAACTTGCTCAGCGCTACCGCCCCGAGACCGGCAATCGCGGCGGTGCCGAGATTGCGCAGCGTGTCGTTGCGATCGTTATCATCGGCGCTGCCGCCATTGCCCTCGGCGGCGCGCTGCTGCCCCTGTTCGAGCGCCTGGCCGATGCGGGTGCTGAAGTCTTCGTCGGAACTGCGCACATCGGCATCCGAGACCTCTTCCTCGACCACTTCCGGCTCAGCCCCCTGAGAGAGCCCCAGCGCGGCGGCGGCGGCTCCGAGCTGCTGTGAGATCCGGGCGGCGGCGTCGGCTTGGTCCTGATCCGAGACCTGTTCCGGCTCGGCCTGCAGGCTCGGTTGCTCGGCCGCCGCCTGCTTCTTGGCCTGCTTCTCGGCTTTCTTCGCGGCTTTCTTGGCGGCCTCGTCCTCGGTCTCGCCATCGCTCGCCTGCGTGGCCTCTGCCACCGGCTGCGCCGGCGCCGCCCCGACAGGATTGTCCTGCGCCTGAGCCTCTTCGAGCGCTTCGCGCAGCTCATCGGCCTTGTTGACAAGGCCGGCTGCAGCGGCCTCTGCGGCAGCCTTGGCAGGATCTTCAGTCCCGGCACCAGCCTGCGCCTGAGCCCCAGCCTCCGGCGCCGCGCCGGTGCTGCCTGCGGCGGCGCTGGCGCCGTTCTGGTTTGCGGCGTCGGCCTGCTTCGGCATTTCCTGCGCTTCCGGCGATCCCGCATTCGCCCCGGCCGCAGGAGCCGCCTCGGTGCCGCCCGCCGCAGTCGCCGCGGGTTGGGCTGCGTCCAGCTCTGCCTGCGCCTTCTCGACCGCCTTGTTGAGCGCACCGTTCTCGCCGGCCAGCGCCGCTGCGTCGGGCAGCTCGGCGACGCGCGCGCAGGTCACACCCTCGGGGGCGCCGCCCCCCTCGCACAGGGCCTGAAGGCGGGCCAGCTCGGCCACGAACTGCTTGCGGTTCATCCCCTTGGTCTCGAACCCCACGTCCAGCGAACCGTCCTGTGCGCTCCTGAGGATCTGCTTCGGCGTCATCCCGTCGAGTGTCTGCGCCAGTGCGGGCAGCGCGAGCCCGGCCATCATCACCAGCGCCGTGGTGGTTTTCAGAAACGGTTTGGTCATGCTCATGTTGCGTCCTTTCCTCCGTGCCGCTCGTGACGAACGGCGGTTTGAAGGGCACAACGCGACCAGACGCATTTTGTTCAAAATATAGGCAAAAGCTCGCCGACGCGGGCAGTCGCCGCTCAGAGCGCCGCCAGCAGCCGCGCCTTCTCGCCGGCATCGTCGGGGCGCGAAATCGCCTCGGCCAGTTCCTCGAGGGAGCGGATCGAGTGGCCGGCGCGGAAGCTGTCGACATGGGGCAGCATGGCGCGGATGCCGGCGGCCTTGGGCGCGAACCCGTCCCAGCGCAAGAGCGGGTTCAGCCAGATCAGGCGCCGCGCCGAGAGGTGCAACCGCTCCATCTCTTTCTCCAAGGCCCCGGCATCGTCACGGTCGAGCCCGTCAGTGATCAGCAGCACCACCGCGCCCTGCCCCATGACCCGGCGTGACCAGTCGCGGTTGAACTCGTGCAGGCACTGGCCGATGCGGGTGCCGCCCTGCCAGTCCTGCGCCTCGGCCCCGGCGGATTTGAGCGCCGCGTCGACATCGCGCGTGGCGAGGTGGCGGGTGATGTTGGTGAGGCGGGTGCCGAAGGTGAAGGCGTGCACCTTGGCCCAGCCGGCGCCCTTCTCGTTGGCCACCGCGTGCAGGAAATGCAGCACCATGCGGGAATACTGGCTCATCGAGCCGGAGATGTCGCAGAGCACCACGAGGTTGGGCCAGCGCGGGCGTGGCTTGAGATGGGCGAGCTCGCGCAGCTCGCCGCCCTGCCGCATCGAGCCGCGCAGGGTGCGGCGCCAGTCGATGCGGCGGCCATCATGGGCCGCCATGCCGCGGCGCGAGGGGATCGGCTTTACCGGCAAGGTGAGGCGGGCGATCATGCGCTTGGCCTCGGCGATCTCCTCGGTCGACATCTGCTCGAAATCCAGCGTCTTGAGCTTTTCCTCCGCCGAGAGGGTGAAGGAGCTGTCGACCTCGATCTTGGTGGCCTCCTCCTCGCCCTCGGACTGCGGGATCTCGGGCATCTGGTCGCCCAGCAGCGCCTGTGCTGCGCGCTTCTCGGCGGATTGCGCGATCTTCTCCTCCTGCACGCCGCGCACCGCCGGCAGCATCATCGACATCATGTGCTCGAGGTAGCGCGGGTCGCGCCAGTAGAGCCGGAAGACCTGCGCAAAGACGACGCGATGCTCGGGGCGGTTCACGAAGCAGGCATGCAGGGTCCAGTAGAAATCCATCCGGTCGGTGAAGCCCGCCGCCGCCACCGCGCGGATCGCGTCGATCACCCGGCCCGGCCCCACGGGAAGACCGGCGCGCCGAAGGGCGCGGGCGAAATGGATGATGTTCTGCGCGAGCCGCGGATTGTCGGGGATCGCGATGGGCACGTATTCGGGCATCAAGCCTCTGCTCTGGCCGGCAGCGCGTGCGCCGGGCTCCCCTCCTCCGGGTCGGGCCAGCGAAGCGCATCGCACGGCGCGGGGCAAGTGGTTCCTTGGTCGCGGGGGCCCGTCAGTTATACCGGCCTGTCAGTTGCGCCGACTCGAGGCGCCTCCCCGCCGGCGCGGTGCGCCGCCGCGCTCTATGCCCTCGCGCAGAACGGCGGTCATCGGATGACCCTCCTCAGGGTGACGGTCGAGCAGCACCTCGATCAGCGGGCGCGCCTCCGCATCCTTGGGCAGCGACAGCGCCCAGTCGAGGAAGATCGAGCGGCATTCCGCATCGGTGATGCCCTCGATGCGGTAGGCCTCGGCAATCAGCCCCTTGGGGTCTTCGGGGGTTCCCTTCTTCATGTCTCGGGCTCCGGCAGGGCGGCGTCGATGATATCGGCGGCGCGGGTGGTCATCTCGGAGAGCTTCTCGCGCAGTTCGTCCGGTCCGTCGGTCCCGGTCAGGCGGGTCAGGAAGGCGCAGCCCCCGGCGCCAAGCTCGGTCGGGTCGAGCGCGCCCTCGGCGATCAGCCGGGCGCCGATCTGCAGGCTCCAGCACAGGCGGTAGGTGGCGGCGAGGTGATCGGCATCGGCCTTGGCAAGCCAGCCCTCGCGCGCGGCCATCGCGAGCCCACGGGTGGTGCGCCGCGGCGCCTGCCCCGAGAGCAGCGCGCCGGCCTGCGCGGTGAGCTCGATATCCTGCATCCGCCCACGCCCGATCTTGGGATCCCAGGCCGCGCCCTGCCCCTTTGCGGCGGAGATGCGCGCCCGCATGGTGGCAAGCTCGCCCAGCACCTTGTCGCGCGACGGCGGGCTGGCGAGCAGCTCGGCGCGCAGCGCCTCGACATCCTCCGCCAGCGCCGCAGGCCCCGCCACGACACGCGCCCGGGTCAGCGCGAGATGCTCCCAGACCCAGGCCTGTTCGCTCTGGTAGGCGCGGAACGCCGCCAGCGAGGTCGCCACCGGCCCCTGATTGCCCGAGGGGCGGAGGCGCATGTCGATCTCGTAGAGCTTTCCTTCGGCCATCGGCGCGGTCATCGCGGTGATCGCGGCCTGCGTGAGCCGGGCGTAATATTGCCGTGCGGGCAGCGGGCGGCGCCCATCGGAGGCCTCGACCCCGTCGGGATCGTAGATCGCGATCAGGTCAAGATCGGACAGCGCGTGCAGCCGCCGCGCGCCCAGCGAGCCCATGCCCACCACCACCGCGCCGCGCCCCGGCGCCGGCCCGTGCTTGCGGGCAAACTCCTGCGTCACCACCGGCAGCACCGCGGCAAGCGAGGCCTCGGCGAGATCGGCATAGTGCTCGCCTGCCTCCTCCGGCTCGCTGAGCCCGCGCAAGAGATGCACCCCGGCACGGAAATGCCATTCCTTCTGCCAGCGCCGCGCCATGTCGAGCCGGGTCTCGTAGTCGCTTTCACGAGCAAGGACCTCCTTCAGCTCTGCGGTGAGCGCGGCGCCACCGGGCCACGGGCTGAAGAAATCGCCGCCGATCACCGCGTCGAACACGCTCGAATTGCGCGACAGGTGCCGCGCCAGATCCGGCGAGGTCGAGACGATGTCGATCAGCAGGTCGATGAGCTGCGGATTGGCCTCGAAGAGCGAGAAGAGCTGCACCCCGGCGGGCAGCCCAGCGAGGAAGCCGTCGAAGGCCGAGAGCGCCTCCTGCGGCTTTGCCGCCTTGGCGAGCCGTCCGAGGATCTCGGGCTTCAGGCGCTTGAAGATCTCCACCGCGCGGCCCGAGCGCAGCGCCGGATAGCTCGGCCAGCGCGCCACCAGCTCGCTGCGCTCGATCTCGTCGGGCACGTCGGTCTCGCAGGGCGCGTCGGGGGCAAAGAAGCCCTCGGTCAGCTCGTGCACCTCCTCGAGCCGGCGCTTTAGATCCTGCTCGAGCTCGGCCCGGTCGCGCCCGCAGAGCGCCGCCAGCCGGTCGAACTCAGCATCCTGGCTCGGCAGGCGATGGGTCTGGGCGTCGCGCAGCATCTGCACGCGGTGCTCGATCTCGCGATGCGCCCGGTAATGTTCGGTGAGCTTCTCGGTGACGCTTTGCGGCACCCAGCCGGTCTCGGTCAGCACCCGCAGCCCGTCGACCGTGCCGCGCACCCGCAGCTCCGGGTCGCGCCCGCCAGCAATGATCTGGCGGGTCTGGGTGAAGAACTCGATCTCGCGGATGCCGCCCCGGCCCAGCTTCATGTCGTGCCCCGGCAGGGTGATCGGCCCGTGACCATGCTTGTCGCGGTAGCGCAGGCGCATGTCGTGGGCGTCCTGAATGGCGGCGAAATCCAGATGCCGGCGCCAGACGAAGGGGCGCAGGGTCTCGAGGAAGCGCTCGCCGGCAGCGAAGTCCCCGGCGCAGGGCCGCGCCTTGATATAGGCGGCGCGCTCCCAGGCGCGGCCGAGGCTCTCGTAATAGCGCTCGGCGGCCTCCATCGAGATGCAGACCGGCGTCACCGCCGGATCGGGGCGCAACCGCAGGTCGGTGCGGAAGACATAGCCCTCGCCGGTCAGGTCGCCGAGACTGCCCGACATCCGCCGCGTGGCGCGGACGAAGGCGCTGCGGGCGTCGTGGAAATCGTCGCGCTCGAAGCGGCTCTCGTCGAACAGGCAGATCAGGTCGATATCCGAGCTGTAATTGAGCTCGAAGGCCCCCATCTTGCCCATCGCCAGAACCACCATGCCGCCGGCGGAGGGGATGTCGTCCTCGGTCGCGCCCGGCAGCTTGCCGCGCCGGATCTCGCGCGCGATGGCCGCCTGAAGCGCCTTCTGTACCGCGAGATCGGCAAAGCGGGTGAGCGCGCCGGTGACCTCCTCAAGCGTCCAGACCCCGGCCAGATCGGCAAGCCCGGTGAGCAGCGCCACGCGGCGCTTGGCCTGCCGAAGCGCCACGTCGACCTCGTCGGGCGCGCCCTCCTCGAGTGCCTTGAAGAGCGCCGGCAGCGCCGCCTCGGGATCGTCGAGCGCGCCTTGCAGCCAGCTGGCCTCCTTGCGGATCAGGCCCTGAAGATAGGGGCTGGTGCCGCCGGTGCCCTCGATCAGCCGGGCGGTGTCGCCCTCGGCCCAGGGCGTGGCGGCAAGCGCCTCGGCGCCGAGGTCGGGCTCATAGGGGCGCGGCAGGCGGGTGATGCGGGATGCAAAGCTCATGGCGTCTATATGGCGGCGCGCGGCGGGGTTGCGCAATCCCAAGCTCTTGCAGCGGCACGCCAGCCACGGTCTAACGAGCCCCGGCAAGATCAGGAGAGCATGATGAGCAAGAGCCTCAAGCGCGTCCGCGCGGCGCTGGAAGACGCAGGGCTGACGCCCGAGATCCGCGAGGTGGGTCAGGCCCGCACCGCGCAGGAGGCCGCCGACAGCGTCGGCTGCGAGATCGACCAGATCGCCAAGTCGATCATCTTCCGCGCCGAGGAGAGCGGCGCGGCGGTGCTGTTCCTGACCGCGGGCGGCAACAAGGTCTGTGCCGAGAAGGCCTCGGCACTGGCCGGTGAGCCGCTGGGAAAGGCCGATGCGACGCTGATCCGCGGCCAGACCGGCTTTGCCATCGGCGGCGTCTCCCCCGTCGGGCATCTCAATCCGATCCGGGCGTGGATCGATCCGCGGCTGCTCGAGTTCTCCACGATCTGGGCCGCCGCCGGCACGCCGCGGCACGTCTTCGCGCTCGACGCACACCTGCTGCCGGGTCTGACCGGCGCCGTACCTGCGGCCTTTACGCTCTAGGCGGCGCGCCCCCCTTGCCGCGCTCGCGTGGCGGGGCCATGCTGCCGGAAAAGCAAGGAGATCTGGTCATGGGCTGGTCTTTTCCCATCGGGCGGCTGTTCGGCTCGGAGCTGCGGGTGCACGCCACCTTCTTCCTGCTGCTGGCCTGGATCGGCGTCTCCGCCTGGTCCTATGGCGGGCCGGCGGCGGCGTTGCAGAACGTGGGCTTCGTGCTGGCGCTCTTCGCCTGCGTGGTGGCGCATGAGTTCGGTCACGCGCTGACCGCGCGGCGCTACGGCATCAAGACGCCCGACATCACGCTCTTGCCGATCGGCGGCCTCGCCCGGCTCGAGCGCATGCCCGAAAACCCGCGGCAGGAGATCCTCGTGGCGCTTGCGGGCCCGGCGGTGAACATCGTGATCTGGGCCGTGCTGATGCTCTTCGGGGCGAATACCCATCTCGACGAGCTGATCGAGCTCGGCAATGCCCCGGGCGCCTTCCTTGGCCAACTCGCGGCGGTGAACCTGTTCCTCGCGCTGTTCAACCTGCTGCCCGCCTTCCCGATGGATGGCGGACGGGTGCTGCGCGCCGCGCTGGCCACCCGCATGGACCGGGTGCATGCCACCCGCGCCGCGGCGACCGCGGGGCAGTTCATGGCGTTTCTCTTTGCCTTCTGGGGGCTGGCCTCGGGCAATTTCATGCTGCTGCTGATCGCCATCTTCGTGTTCTTCGCCGGCCAGGCCGAGAGCCAGGATGTCAGCTCGCGCGCGGTGGCCAAGGGGCTGATGGCGCGCGACGCGATGATCACCAGCTTCGAAAGCCTGAGCCCGTCCGATCCGATCCATGTCGCGGCCCAGACCCTGATCCGCACCACCCAGCACGAGTTCCCGGTGCTCGACGAGGACGGCAAGCTCGCGGGGTTCCTCACCCGAACGGCGCTGTTCCACGCCGTGGCCGAGGGCAAGAATACGCTCGAGGTCGGCGCCGCGATGGAAGACGTGCCGCAGGTGACGCTCAACGCCCCGCTCGACACCGCGCTCGACGCGCTGAGCGAGGCGCCTTCGGTGGCGGTGATCGACACCGACTCGCGGGTGCTGGGCTATATCACGCGCGAGAACGTCGGCGAGCTGATGGTGCTCCGGACCCCGCGATAGGCGACGTTCCGGCACCCCGCCCGCGCGAAGCGCTTGACCCCGGTGCCCGGAATGTTACGGAGACTGTCACGGTGGGCCTGTAGCTCAATTGGTTAGAGCAGGGCGCTCATAACGCCTTGGTTGCGGGTTCAAGTCCTGCCGGGCCTACCAGAGATACCGCCGGAGAGGACGAGCACGCGCCCGCTGCGGATCGGAGACCCGGCTGCCCTGCCGCAAGCTGCAAATCACCGTGCAAAGCGATGCCCTCCGCCTCCCCTGAGATTCTTGCCTTCGCGGTCGCCAGCGTCGCTGCCCGATACGGCAAACCGGGAACAAATCCGGCCTTGATGAGACAAGCCCCTGCCTTTGGCGCGCAAGATGTCGCGGGGCTCGACTCCGCTTTCGCTCAAGAATTGGTATGTTATATCATTGTCACACTGCTCCGCTAGACGGCGCGAATTCGACTGCGAAAGGACCCAGCATGCCTCCAATCCGTTTCACCGCCATGGCCATCCTGTTGGCCGCGCCGCTTGCGCCAGCGCTGGCACAGGAGCACCGCGAGCTCGGTGCCCATGAGCATGGCGTCGGCCAGCTTGACATGGCCATCGAGGGCGGACGCATCTCGATGGAGCTGCGCGCGCCCGGGGCCGATATCGTCGGCTTCGAACACGCCGCGCGCTCGGATGCGGACCGTGAGGCGGTGACGCTGGCGCTTTCGAAGCTCGAGGCCCCTCTCGCGCTTTTCGTGCTGCCCGACGCGGCCGGTTGCACCGTCGCCCTCGCCCATGCAGAACTGGACATCGAGGCGCACGAGTCCGACGAGGCGCACGACCATGACGAGGACCACGCCCATGAGGACGCGCACGACGAGCAGGCCCATGAAGATCATGACGATCATGAGCACGACGACCATGCCGACGAGAACGACGACCACGCCCCGAGCCACAGCGAATTCCACGCGGAATACGCCTTGGATTGCGCCGCGCCGTCCGAGCTCACGCAGATCACCTTCGCCTATTTCGAGGCCTTCCCGAACGCGCTCGAGCTCGAGCTGCAGCTGTTGAGCGATCAGGGTGCGCAGGCGTTCGAGATCGACAGACAGGCCCCGGTGCTCGACCTTGCCGGACGGCTCTGAACTCACCGCGCCGGCGGTGCGGATCGACGGGCTGCGCTTCCACTGGGGGCGCGGCGCGGGCTTTGCGCTGTCGGTGCCCGAGCTTTGCATCGCGCCGCGTGAAAGCGTGCTGCTGCTGGGCGAGAGCGGCTCGGGCAAGTCCACGCTTCTGTCGCTGATCTGCGGCATCGTCACCGCGCAAGCCGGCAGCGTCGCCATCGCCGGCACCGATCTTGCCAAGCTGCGGCCCGGCGCGCGCGATCGTTTCCGCGCCGAGGAAATCGGCGTGATCTTCCAGCAGTTCAACCTGCTGCCCTATGGCAGCGTCATCGACAACATCTTGCTACCGCTGCGCTTTGCGCCCAACCGCCGCAGCCGCGCCGGGGAGGCCCGCACCGAGGCCGCGCGGCTCTGCACCGCGCTCGGCCTGCCG
>NZ_JBYNAH010000371.1:0-2620 GCF_059781815.1 Salipiger sp.
CAATTCACCCCCGAGGTATTTCGAAACCAGAGAAGGCAGGAGCACAGCGCCCCTGTCTTCTCTTCGTCAAAAATACTCCCGCCGGAGGCAGGCGGTCCATCGCGGCCGGGCGGAGCGTCAGCCGTGTCCGTTGCGGCGCAGCCAACCATGCGCGAAGGCGAGCTTGTCACGCACCCCCTGGGCCAGGACGAACGGGTAGAGATCAGGCAGGTCCATGGCGCGGTTGACGTGGTTCATGGCGATCGAGAGGTCGACGGCCATGGTGATCTCGGCCTCGGTATCGGAGGCGGCGTAGGCGTCGTGGCCGGCGGGCGGGCCGCCGGGCAGCGCCAGTTCGGCGGCGGCGGCGCTGTCGACCAGGTCGATCAAGTGCAGCAGGTGCGCGATGGTCTCGGCCCAGTCCTCATGCGGGTGGGCGGTGGCGTAGCTGGTGATGTGGGTCTCGTCGGCCGGCTGCGGGTTGGCATAGTGCTGTTCGAGCGCGGCGCCGTAATCGGCGCGCTCATCGCCGAAGAGGGCGCGGAACTGGGCGAGGAACTCCGGGTTCTCGGAGAGGCGCAGGTGCAGGAAATGCGCGGTTTCATGGCGCATGTGGCCCAGCATGGTGCGGTAGAGCTCGCCGAGCTCTTCCTGCCGCTTGGCGAGCACCGCGTCGCTGGCCTCGGTCACGTTGATGGTAATCAGCCCGTCCGCATGGCCCATGATGATGTCTTCCTGGCCGGCGGCGGTCTGCTCGGAGAGCAGTTTGAAAACCGGGCGGGCGCCGGGATCGGCGGGGGTGAACCAGCCCCAGCGCGCGAGGTTGGCCAGCATCCAGCGCTTGGCCAGTTCCGAGGTTTCCCAGAGCGGGCGGTTGCCGTTCTCGCGCAGGTCCGGGAGCATCTCGGTCATGGCGCAGGAGCGGCAGAGCCCGCCGCTCTCGGCCACCCAGTTGCAGCCGATCAGATCGCGATTCGCGCAGGGCTCGGCCAGCGGCAGCATGCGCTGCGCGTCGGGATCGAAGCTCACCTGCTGGCCGCAGGTGCAGCCGGTGTTGTGAAAATAGAGCGGGGCGCCGCAATTGGGGCACTGAAAGATCTGCATCGTGGGGTCCTGACCCGGGGGTTCCGTGTGCCAGTAACGGCGGCGGCGCGGTGCAAGTTCCATCGCGCCGGCCCCTCAGGCGGAAAAGCCGGGGATGACGCTGGGTCAGATTGCGGAAAAGTCGCGCCGGCGCAAGCGTCGCGGGGCGTTCACTCGGTGTCGGTGCCGCGCAGCGCGAGGATGGCGAAGATTCCGATCACCGAAAGCCCGACCACCGCGATATTGAGCGGCGAGGAATTGGCCACGATCACTGCCACCAGCGCCCAGATCACCGTGATGCCGTAAAGCGGCGCGCGGTGCAGCCGGTACTGGATCACCAGCGCCAGTGCCAGCGCGATGGCCAGTGCCACCAGCGCCGCGGGCGTCGGCCCGAGCAGCCCGTAGCCTGCCAGCAGCAGGCCGATGGAGACCGAGGAGGCAGCCGTGAGCCAGCCGGCATAGACCGCCAGAGGCGAGACCTGCAGCCAGCGGTCCATGTCGCCGGTGCGGAACAGCGCCAGCAGCGCGGTGACCAGCATCACCCAGATCATCGCGGTGGCGGCGATCGGCGAGAGCTGCGCCACCGGCAGCCAGACCACACCCACCGCGAGGCTGATGAACAGCGGCTGGCGGTGCGGCTGCCAGTCGGGCTCGTCGGCGCGACGGAACAGGCCGAAACCGGTGCCGGCGATGAGCCAGAGATAGATCAGCCCCCAGATCGCGAAGGCATAGCCCGCCGGCTGCACCGGCGGGTCGTCCTGCGGGACGGGGAAGGCGGCCGGGTCGAACCCGTTGAAGCCGGGAAACAGCACCGGCCCGGCGGCAAACACCACCGCGGCCAGAAACACCAGGACCGCCCAGAGCATCTGCATGATCAGACCAGCTCGCCATCGGCGGTGAGGGTGGTCTTGCCGCCGAGCCACGGGTGCAGCGCCTCGGGCAGCTTGACCGAGCCGTCTTCCTGCTGGCCGTTCTCGAGCACCGCGATCAGGCAGCGCCCCACGGCGAGGCCCGAGCCGTTCAGCGTATGGACGTATTCCGGCTTGCCGCCGCCCGCGGGCTTGAAGCGGGCGTTCATCCGGCGGGCCTGGAAATCGCCGCAGACCGAGACCGAGGAGATCTCGCGATAGGTGTCCTGACCGGGCAGCCAGACCTCGATGTCATGGGTGCGCCGCGCGCCGAAGCCGATGTCGCCGGTGCAGAGCACCACCGTCCGGTAGGGCAGGCCGAGCTTTTCAAGGATGCCCTGCGCGCAGGCGGTCATCCGGTCGAGCTCCTCGCGGGATTTGTCGGGATGGGTGATCGAGACCATCTCGACCTTCTCGAACTGGTGCTGGCGCAGCATGCCCGAGGTGTCGCGCCCGGCGGAGCCCGCCTCGGAGCGGAAACACTGGGTGTGGGCCACGTAGCGGCGCGGCAGGTAGCTTTCCTCGACGGTCTCGCCGTTGACGATGTTGGTCAGCGTGACCTCGGCGGTGGGCACCAGCCACCAGCCCTCGCGGGTCTGGTAGCTGTCCTCGCCGAATTTCGGCAGCTGGCCGGTGCCGTACATCATTTC
>NZ_JBYNAH010000115.1:0-15731 GCF_059781815.1 Salipiger sp.
GGCGCCGATGACGCCCGTCGAGCCCTACCAGCCCTACGCAGCGCCCGCGCCGCGCCCCGCCGAGACCGGCTTCGCCGAGTTCGCCGGCAGCTTTTCGGGGCGGGTCGATCCGGTCGAGGAGGGCCCGCAAGGGGCCGACGAGACGCTGCCGCTCGGCGCCGCGCGCGGGCAGGTGCACGAGAATTACATCATCGCCCAGACCGGCGATGGCATCGTCATCGTCGACCAGCACGCCGCCCATGAGCGGCTGGTCTATGAGAAGCTCAAGCACCAGATGGCCGAGCGCGGCGTCGCGGCGCAAGCGCTGCTGATCCCCGAGATCGTCGAGCTCTCCGCCGACGATCTCTCGCGGCTGCTGTCCATCGCCGACGACCTGTCGCGCATGGGTCTCACCATCGAGGCCTTCGGCGGCAGCGCCGTCGCGGTGCGCGAGACCCCGGCGATCCTCGGCGAGGTCAACGCCAAAGCGCTGCTCACCGACATTCTCGACGAGATCGCCGATTTCGGCTCCAGCCAGCTGGTGCAGGAGAAGATCGAGGCCATCCTCAGCCGCGTCGCCTGCCACGGCTCGATCCGTTCGGGCCGCCGGATGCGCGCCGAGGAGATGAACGCGCTGCTGCGCGAGATGGAGGCGACGCCGCATTCCGGCCAGTGCAACCACGGCCGCCCGACCTATGTCGAGCTGAAGCTCTCGGATATCGAGCGGCTCTTCGGGCGCACATGAGCGATCCGCTGACCCTGATGCTCGAGGATCCGCGCCTCTGGGCCGCCGTGGGCTTGGGCCTACTGCTGCTGGTCATGGTCACCATGATCCGCGCCGCCAACCGCGCCGCGCGGCTGGCGCATCCGCTGGCGCAGCTCGGCCACCGGGTGCAGGCGCTGGGCGAGGGGCAGGAGCGGCTCGCCGGCGGGCTGCACCACGTCACCGAGGCGCAGCTGCAGAGCCAGACCGCCATGCTCGAGCTGGTCGAGCGCCGGCTCGCGGAGGTGCAGGGCCACATGTCGGAAAGCCTGCACGGCACCGCCCGGCGCACCGCCCACAGCCTCGGCGAGCTGCAGGAGCGGCTCAAGGTCATCGACCGGGCGCAGGAAAACATCACCCGGCTCTCGGGCGACGTGCTGTCGCTGCAGGACATCCTGTCGAACAAGCAGACCCGCGGCGCCTTTGGCGAGATCCAGCTCAACGACATCGTCTCGAAGGCGCTGCCCGCCGACAGTTACACGCTGCAGGCCACGCTCTCGAACGGCCGCCGCGCCGATTGCCTGATCCACATGCCCGAGCCTCCGGGCCCGATCGTCATCGACGCCAAGTTCCCGCTCGAATCCTACGAGCAGCTGCAGCGCGCCGAGAAGGGCGACAGCCGCACCCGCGCCGCGCAGGCCTTCCGCCTCGCGGTGCGCAAGCACCTGCGCGACATCGCCGGGCGCTACATTCTCGAGGGCGAGACGGCGGATTCTGCGCTGATGTTCCTGCCCTCCGAGGCGGTCTATGCCGAGCTGCACGCGCATTTCCCCGAGGTGGTGCGCGAGGGCTTCAACCTGCGGGTCTGGATCGTCTCGCCGACCACCTGCATGGCAACGCTCAACACCCTGCGCGCGGTCCTCAAGGATGCCCGCATGCGCGAGCAGGCCGGAGCGATCCGGCGCGAGCTGGCGCTGCTCAATGCCGATGTCGAGCGGCTCGGCAGCCGGGTCGAGAATCTCGACCGGCATTTCTCGCAGGCGGCGCGCGACGTGGCCGAGATCCGCATCAGCGCCGACAAGGCCGGCCAGCGGGCGCGGCGGCTCGACAATTTCGATTTTGAGGACGGGCGCGACGAAAAGATCGTGCCGATGCCCCGCAACTCCTGAGCGGGCTCTCTTCCCTCGGGCAATATTATTGCTTATCTGCCTCTCGACAGTCTTTGCCAGATGCGCGCGCCTCTCGTAAGCTTGCGCAGGATCAAGGACGGGGGCGGGGCTTTGCCCCAGTCTCTCTAGCCAGAGAAAGGAGACAGGGAAGATGGAAGAGATCAGTGTCAGGAAAGTCGCCCATGTCATCCTGCTGGCCCGCGAGATGGATCGTGGCGAAGGCGAGCTGCGCGGCGTGATCGAGCAGATGACCGAGGAAGAACAGGCCGCGCTGGTCGCGGTCATGTGGATCGGTCGCGATGCTTTTGATGCCGACGAGTGGGGCGAGGCCTATGCCACGGCGATGGCCGAGGCCACCACGCCGACCGCCAATTACCTGATCGGCACGCCGCATCTGGCCGATCACCTCGAGGCCGGGCTCGAAGCGCTCGGCTACGATGCCCAGGACGAGGAAGACGAGCTGATGCGCCGCGGCGCCTGAGCCCTCCCGCGTCTGCCCCGCCGCCGATGCACCGCACTCGGCACGGTTCAATGCGCCGTGCCCGGGCTGGTCCGTCAGGTGCACCAGAGCATCGGTTCAATGCATTTGCTCAGCGCAGCGAGCGCCCCTTGACGATGGCCTCGTTGCCGAAGCGCGCGCGGATCGCATCCGTCGCGCGCTCGGCCCCGGCCCGTTTCTCGGCCTGCGGATCGAGCAGGTCGCCCAGCCGGTCGGCCTGATCCGCCGGAACAAGCTCCGAGATCCCCGTGCCCAGAAGCCGGTAGGACACGCCGCCGCCCAGCTGGTCGAACATGGCCCGCGCGGTGCGGTAGATGCGGTCGGCCATCTGCGTCGCATCGCCAAGCGCGTGGCGGCGGGTGATCAGCTTGAAATCGGCGCGCTTCACCTTGAGCACCACCACACGCCCCGCCAGCCCCTTGGCCTTGGCGCGGTCGGCGACCTTCTCGCTCATGCGCCAGAGATGGCCGTCGAGGATGTCGGGATCTTTGGTGTTCTCGTGAAATGTTGTCTCGTTCGAGATCGACTTCACCGGCGCATTTCTGGTGACCCGGCGATGATCCTCGCCGCGCGCCAGGTGCCAGAGCCGCTCGCCCATGCTGCCGAAGCGCACCATCAGCCCCTCGCGGTCCCAGCGCAGCAGGTCCTCGAAGGTGCGGATGCCCGAGCGCTCCAGCGCGTCCTGCCCGGCCTGCCCGACGCCCCAGATCATCCTTACCGGCCGTGGCCGCAGGAAATCCTGCGTCTCGGCCTTGCCGATCACCGAGAAGCCGTGCGGCTTGTCGAGGTCCGAGGCGATCTTGGCTAGGAACTTGTTGTGGCTGAGCCCGACCGAGCCGGTGACCCCCAGCTCGTCTTTCATCCGCTTCACCAGCCGCGCCAGCATCACCGCCGGCGGCGCGCCGTGCAGCCGTTCGGTGCCGGTCAGGTCGAGAAACGCCTCGTCGAGCGACAGCGGCTCGATCGCCGGGGTCAGCTCTTCCATGAAGCCGCGGATCTGCCGAGAGACCTCGGCATAAAGCGCCATGCGCGGCTTCAGCACCACTGCATCGGGGCAAAGCTCGAGCGCCTTGAACATCGGCATGGCCGAGCGCACGCCGCGAATGCGCGCCACGTAGCAGGCGGTCGAGACCACGCCGCGCTTGCCGCCACCGATGATCACCGGCTTGTCGGCGAGCTCGGGATTCTCGCGCTTCTCGACGCTGGCATAGAAGGCATCGCAATCCATGTGGGCGATGGACAGGCTGCGTAGCTCGTCGTGGCGCACGATCCTCGGCCGCCCGCAGGCGGGGCAGCGGGGGCCGTCCTCGAATTCGGTGAGGCAATCACGACAAAGCGCGGGCATGGGTGGTCATTCGCAGCCGAGTGGTTATCTGGGGAATATAGGATGTAACCAGCGCGGGGGCCATCGCGTGAGCTTTAAAGGTGCGAAACTGATGCTGTTCCTCGGCGAGGACCTGCTCGTGATCCGGCGCGATGAAAAGCCCGAGATCCCGTGGCCGGGCTATCTCGATTTTCCGGGCGGCGGGCGCGAGGGCGAAGAGAGCCCCGAAGACTGCGCCCTGCGCGAGACCTTCGAAGAGGTCGGGCTGACGGTCGCCCGGGACCAGATCGTCTGGTCACGCCAGCACGGGGCAAGCTGGTTCTTCGCGGCGCATTTGCCGGGCGAGTTGGTCTCGGAAGTGCGGTTCGGCGACGAGGGGCATGGCTGGTGGATGATGCCGCCGGAAGAATACGTTGCCCGCGAGGACGGTATCCCGCATTTCCGTGCTCTTCTGGGGGACTACCTCAGCGAAATCGGCGCGCGCGCCTGATAGGCCTCAGGCGGCGCGGCCGCCGATCCGGCGCAGCCAGTCCACGGCGCCATGCAGCGGGGTCTTCGGCTCGGGTGCGGGGCGCGGGCGCTCGGACAGGCGCGGCTTCAGCCGGGCGCGCAGCCGGTCGGGCTGGTCTTGCCAGGTGAGCGCGTCCGAAAGAAGGCCGCGCTCGATCTCCTCGGGGGCGGCATCCAGCGGCGCGCTGAAGGAACTGGCCACGCGAATGCGGCCTTCGTCGGTGTGGAAGGTCACGAGCGCCTGATAGCATTCGTCAGCGGCATTGTAGGTCAGATTGCCGATCTGAGCTTGGCTCTGTGTCATCGGAGTGTCTCCTGCCTGGTACGGCAATGAAACGCGATCCCCCGGTCGCGGTTCCCGAAAGGGCTTTCGCCTCCACCGGTTGCGCGCCATAGTGGCGATGCATTTTGTGAGGTCGGAACCATGACCGTGGAAGATTTTTTTCTCGATTTCCTGCTTGGCGGCAACCTCGTGGTGCTGCTGCTTGCGGGCTTCATCATCCTGTGCGTTCTGCTGGGTGTACGCATCGTGCCGCAGTCGGAAAAGCACGTGGTCGAGCGCTTCGGGCGCCTGCGCGCGGTGCTCGGACCGGGCATCAACTTCATCGTGCCGTTCCTCGACCGGGTGCGCCACAAGGTGTCGATCCTTGAGCGCCAGCTGCCCAACGCGAGCCAGGACGCCATCACGGCGGATAACGTTCTTGTGCAGGTCGAGACTTCGGTCTTCTACCGCATCCTCGAGCCGGAAAAGACCGTCTACCGTATCCGCGACGTTGATGCCGCCATCGCGACGACGGTGGCAGGCATCGTTCGGGCCGAGATCGGCAAGATGGAGCTCGACGAGGTGCAATCGAACCGCGCCGCGCTGATCTCGACGATCAAGGGCAATGTCGAGGACGCGGTCGACAACTGGGGCATCGAAGTGACCCGGGCCGAGATCCTCGACGTGAACCTCGACCAGGCCACCCGCGACGCGATGCTGCAGCAGCTCAACGCCGAGCGCGCGCGCCGGGCGCAGGTCACCGAGGCCGAGGGCAAGAAGCGCGCCGTCGAGCTGTCGGCGGATGCCGAGCTTTACGCCGCCGAGCAGGTCGCCAAGGCGCGCCGTATCGCCGCCGAGGCCGAGGCCTATGCCACGCAGGTGGTGGCGCAGGCGATCGCCGAGCACGGGCTGTCGGCGGCGCAGTATCAGGTGGCGCTGAAGCAGGTCGAGGCGCTGACCGCGCTGGGGCAGGGCGAGGGCAAGCAGACCATCGTGCTGCCGGCGGATGCGGTCGACGTGTTCCGCGATGCCTTCAGCCTGCTGAAGGGCCGCGGCACATGATCTATCTCTGGTGGGTCTGGATGGCGGCGGCGGTGCTGCTCCTCGTGCTCGAGGTGCTGGCGCCGGGCTTCATCTTTCTGGGCTTCGCCATCGGCGCCGCGGTGGTCGGCGTCTGGCTGCTGGCGGGGTACGCGCTGGCCTGGGTGTGGCTCCTGCTGATCTTCGCGGTGGTCTCGCTGATCGCGTGGCTGGTGCTGCGGCAGGTGGTCGGCGTGCGCAAGGGCCAGATCAAGCTCTGGGATCGCGACATCAACGAGGACTGACGCGCGCCGGGTCGGGCGCGCGCCTGTTTCTCAGAGCGCGGACAGCTCGTGCTGGATTGCGAGCGCCGCGTCGCGCGGGCTGTCGGCGCGCCAGACCGGACGGCCGACGACGATGTGATCGGCCCCGGCCGAGATCGCGTTGGCCGGCGTGGCGATGCGCTTCTGGTCGTCGTCGGCGGCGCCTGCGGGGCGCACGCCTGGGGTGACGATCAGCCGGCCCTCGGCCTGCGGCAGGGCGCGGATCGCGGCGGCCTCGTTGGGCGAGGCGATGACGCCATCGGCCCCGGCCTCGAAGGCGCGGGCCGCGCGTTCGACCACCATCTCGGCGATGTCGCCCGCGCGCATCATGCCATCATCGAGATCGCCACGGTCGAGCGAGGTCAGGATGGTGACGGCGAGGATCTTGGTCTCCTTGCCCGACGCACCTTCCTTGGCGGCGCGCACCACGTGGGGATCGCCGTGCACGGTGAGAAAATCGAGATCGAACTGCGCCAGCCCGCGTACTGCGTTCTCGACCGTCTGGCCGATGTCGAACAGCTTCATGTCGAGGAAGATGCGCTTTCCGTGCTCCTGCTTGAGCTCGTTGGCCAGCGCCAGCCCGCCGCCGGTCAGCATGCCGAGGCCGATCTTGTAGAACGACACCGCATCGCCGATGCGGTCGGTCAGTTGCAGCGCCTGCAGCGCGTTGGGCACGTCGAGGGCGACGATCAGGCGGTCATCGGCGCGGTGATCAGACATGGGGGCCTCCATTTTCCGGGTCGGCCCCTCTTGCGGCGCGCTTGGCCCTGCGTCAAGGCCGCCGCTCGGGCCCGGACGGCGGTTTCCCTGAAAAGAGCCGCCGACCGCGCCTCAGTCGGCGCCTGCGCCGAGGCGCATCCGCGCGACCGTCTCGGCATCGAACCACAGCTCTTCGCGGCCGTCGCGATACTCGGGCAGACGCAGCACCAAAGCCACCGCGCGGCGCAGCAGCCGCCGTTCGAGCGCGCGTTTCCACGGCGAGACGCGGGGCGGCGCGATCAGCGCCACCTCGATCCGGCCATTCGCCGCGATCAGCGACACGGCGCCCCGTTTCAGCCCTTCGGGTTCCGGCCCGTCGAACCCGTCGAACGAGATAGTCTGCACATGCATGGTTTCAGCCTCCGATCACCGGAGACCCCTCGCAGCAAAAGATGACGATTCCGTTGCAGCCTCATTTTTGTGATCACGGATCTTGAAGCCCCGGCGCCCTGCGACCATTTTCTAATCGAGGCCCGATCCTGCCGCGTGCCGCCCAGCCGGGCGCGGCGAAATCCCAACGGGCGCTTATTGGAAGGAGAGACACCATGAACTTGGAGAAGTTCACGGAGCGGTCGCGTGGGTTCATTCAGGCCGCACAGACCATTGCCATGCGCGAAAGCCACCAGCGGCTCGCGCCCGAGCATCTGCTGAAAGCGCTGATGGATGACGAGCAGGGGCTCGCGTCCAATCTCATCACCCGCGCCGGCGGCGAGCCGGCCCGCGTGGTCGAGACGCTCGAGCAGAAATTCGCGAAGATCCCGAAAGTCGGCGGCGATGCCGGCCAGGTCTATCTCGACCCGGCCACCGGCAAGGTGCTCGACGAGGCCGAGAAGATCGCCAAGAAGGCCGGCGACAGCTTTGTCCCGGTCGAGCGCATCCTGATGGCGCTGGGCATCGAGAAATCCGGCGCCAAGGAGGCGCTGGAGGCCGGTGGCGTGACGCCGCAGAAGCTCAACGAGGCGATCAACGACATCCGCAAGGGCCGCACCGCGGACAGCGCCAATGCCGAAGAGGGCTATGATGCGCTGAAGAAATACGCCCGCGATCTCACCGAGGCCGCCGAACAGGGCAAGATCGACCCGATCATCGGCCGCGATGACGAGATCCGTCGCTCGATGCAGGTGCTGTCGCGCCGCACCAAGAACAACCCGGTGCTGATCGGCGAGCCGGGCGTCGGCAAGACCGCCATCGCCGAGGGTCTCGCGCTGCGCATCGTCAATGGCGACGTGCCCGAGAGCCTGCGCAACAAGCGGCTGATGGCGCTCGACATGGGCGCGCTGATCGCCGGTGCGAAATATCGCGGTGAGTTCGAGGAGCGTCTGAAGGCGATCCTGAAGGAGATCGAGAGCGCCGCCGGCGAGATCATCCTGTTCATCGACGAGATGCACACGCTGGTGGGCGCGGGCAAAGCCGATGGCGCGATGGACGCCTCGAACCTGCTCAAGCCGGCGCTGGCGCGCGGCGAGCTGCACTGCGTCGGCGCGACCACGCTCGACGAGTATCGCAAGCATGTCGAGAAGGATCCGGCGCTGGCCCGGCGCTTCCAGCCGGTGATGGTGCAGGAGCCGACCGTCGAGGACACGATCTCGATCCTGCGCGGCATCAAGGAGAAGTACGAGCTGCACCACGGCGTGCGGATCTCGGACTCGGCGCTGGTGGCGGCGGCGACGCTGTCGCATCGCTACATCACCGACCGCTTCCTGCCCGACAAGGCCATCGACCTGATGGACGAGGCCGCCTCGCGGCTGCGCATGGAAGTGGACAGCAAGCCCGAAGAGCTCGACCAGCTCGACCGCAACATCCTGCAGATGCAGATCGAGGTCGAGGCGCTCAAGCTCGAGGACGATGCCGCCTCCAAGGACCGGCTCGAGACGCTCGAGCGTGAGCTCGCCGATCTCGAGGAGCGCTCCGCCGAGATGACGGCGCAATGGCAGGCCGAGCGGGACAAGCTGGCCTCGGCCCGCGACGTCAAGGAGCAGCTCGACCGGCTGCGCGCCGATCTTGAGATCGCTAAGCGCGAGGGCAACTTCGCAAAGGCGGGCGAGCTGCAATATGGCCGCATCCCGGAACTGGAGAAGAAGCTCTCCGAGGCCGAGGAAGCCGAGGGCGACGTCATGGTCGAAGAGGCCGTGCGCCCCGAGCAGATCGCCGAAGTGGTGGAGCGCTGGACCGGCATCCCGACCTCGAAGATGCTCGAGGGCGAGCGCGAGAAGCTGCTGCGCATGGAAGACGGGCTGCACAAGCGGGTCGTCGGCCAGAACCAGGCGGTGCGCGCGGTCGCCAATGCGGTGCGCCGGGCCCGGGCCGGGCTCAATGACGAGAACCGTCCGCTTGGCTCGTTCCTGTTCCTCGGGCCGACCGGCGTCGGCAAGACCGAGCTCACCAAGGCGGTGGCCGAGTTCCTGTTCGACGACGACAACGCCATGGTGCGGATCGATATGTCGGAGTTCATGGAGAAGCACGCCGTGGCCCGTCTGATCGGCGCGCCTCCGGGCTATGTCGGCTATGACGAGGGCGGTGTGCTGACAGAGGCCGTGCGCCGGCGCCCCTATCAGGTGGTGCTGTTCGACGAGGTCGAGAAAGCGCATCCCGACGTGTTCAACGTGCTGCTGCAGGTGCTCGATGACGGCGTGCTGACCGACGGTCAGGGCCGCACCGTGGACTTCAAGCAGACGCTGATCGTGCTGACCTCGAACCTCGGCTCGCAGGCGCTGTCGCAACTGCCCGAGGGGGCCGACAGCGCGCAGGCCAAGCGCGACGTGATGGACGCGGTGCGGGCGCATTTCCGACCCGAGTTCCTCAACCGGCTCGACGAGACGATCATCTTCGACCGGCTCAAGCGCGAGGACATGGACGGCATCGTGGATATCCAGATGGCGCGGCTGCTCAAGCGGCTGGCCAACCGGAAGATCACGCTGCAGCTCGACGAGGGCGCCAAGAAGTGGATGGCCGAGGAAGGCTACGATCCGGTCTTCGGGGCGCGCCCGCTCAAGCGGGTGATCCAGCGCGCGCTGCAGGATCCGCTGGCCGAGATGATCCTCGGCGGCGAGATCCACGACGGCGATCTGGTGCCGGTGACCGCCGGCAGCGACGGGTTGCTGATCGGCGAGCGCGTCGGCGCTTCGAGCCGGCCGCGTCCGGACGATGCCGTGGTGCACTGATCCACGTGTGAGAATGGGAAAGGCCCGCCGTTTGGCGGGCCTTTTTCGTTGGGCCTTTGGTGGTTCGTCGAAGTCGGGACGTTCGGGTTTCTGGGGGTTGAGCGTTGCCCCGCGCGGAATCAAGCCCGAAGGGCGCCGCGCCATCGTCATGCTGAAAGCATGCCTCCGGCATGACCCGCCCCCCCGGGCTGGCGATTTGGTTGGGCTGGGGGATGCGTCGCGAGGTCCTTCGGACTTGGCTGGGATAAATCGAGAGGCTCAAGGTGTTGGATCGCCACCCCGCGGGCCGGCGATGGCGCGGCGCCTTCGACCAGTCGACTTGGTGGCCGCTAGGGCCGCCCACTCTCGCGCTCTCAATGACGCGGCGCTTTGCTCCGAGTCTGGCGAGACTCTGCGAGCGCCTAGCACCTCACTCCATCCCGATCGCCGCCCGTGCCAGCCCGTCGAGCAGATCGTGGATCACCTGCATCTCGCCCTCGGGAAAGGCGCGGAAGCCGATGGTGGTGGTTTCGGGCGCATCATGGCGCACCATGACGAAAATGTCGTAGGGACAGAAGCGAATGTTCATCGGGTCAGCCTCCATCACCTGCCGCGACAGCTGCGCCGAGCAGAAGCTGTAAACATCCGCCTGGTCGTAAAGCACCACGTCCGAGCCGACATCGGCGCGGGTGCGCTCGAGCATCTCGCCCACGTGGCTGACATGGTCGACCACCAGCCCCGCATCGATGATCGCGTTCTCGAGGCCGAAGGTCACGTCGTCGAAGCTCTGGTCGGTGTCATAGGAAACGACATCGGCAGCCAGCGCCGGCGCGGTGCTCAAAACGAGCGCGGCAATCCATTTCATGGTCTCTCTCCTCCCTTACGGTTGCCGTTGCCGGCAAGCGTTGTCACTGTGTGGTCAGGACTCGCACGTTAAGTGGGGGAGGGCTATCATGCAAATCAATGAATACGTGAGGATGTGACCATGGGTGCGGCAATGTATGCGCTTCAGGTTCTGGCACTGGTCTTTGTCGCGGTCATCGGGATCGGCGTCTTCGTGGCGCTGGCGCTCTATGTCATCGACTCGGTGCAGTCGAACGACGCGATCCGCCGCAACTACCCGGTGATCGGGCGCTTCCGAGGGCTGTTCACCAAGCTGGGCGAGTTCTTCCGTCAGTATTTCTTTGCCATGGACCGCGAGGAGATGCCCTTCAACCGCGCGCAGCGCGACTGGGTCTATCACGCCACGAAGGGCAAGGATAACACCGTCGCCTTCGGTTCGACCCGCAATCTCAACATCCCCGGCACGCCGATCTTCGTCAACGCGGTGTTCCCGCCGCTCGACGACCAGTTCGCCTCGACCGACCCGATGGTGATCGGTCCGCACGCCCGGGTGCCCTACCTCGCCAAGTCGATCTACAACATCTCGGGCATGAGCTATGGCGCGATCTCGAAGCCGGCGGTCGAGGCGCTGAGCAAGGGCGCCTTCGAGGCGGGGATCTGGCTCAACACCGGCGAGGGGGGGCTCTCGCCCTATCACGAGGCGGCACCCTGCGATCTGGTGTTCCAGATCGGCACCGCCAAGTTCGGCCTGCGCGACGAGCAGGGCCGCATCGACGACGACAAGCTGCGCGCCGTGGCCGCCAATCCGCAGGTCAAGATGTTCGAGTTGAAGCTGGCGCAGGGCGCCAAGCCCGGCAAGGGCGGCATCCTTCCGGGCGAGAAGGTCAACGAGGAGGTCGCGGCGATCCGCGGGCTGAAGGTCGGGCAGGCGGGGATCTCGCCCAACCGCCACCCGGAGATCGACGATTTCGACGATCTGCTCGACATGATCGGCCACATCCGCGAGGTCTCGGGCAAGCCGGTGGGTTTCAAGACGGTGATCGGCTCGTCGGACGCCTGGGAGGACCTCTTCAAGCTGATCAATGAACGCGGCAGCGAAAGCGCGCCGGATTTCATCTGCATCGACGGCGGCGAGGGCGGCACCGGTGCGGCACCGATGCCGCTCATTGACCTTGTCGGCATGCCGATCCGCGAGGCGCTGCCGCGCATCGTCGACCTGCGCGACCGCTATGGGCTGAAGGACCGCATCCGCATCATCGCCAGCGGCAAACTGGTGAACCCCGCCGATGTCGCCTGGGCGATCTGCCTCGGCGCGGATTTCGTCACCTCGGCGCGCGGTTTCATGTTCTCGCTCGGCTGCATCCAGGCGCTGAAGTGCAACCGCAACACCTGCCCGACGGGCATCACCACCCACGACCCGCGCCTGCAGCAGGGGCTGGTGGTTGAGAACAAGTACAAGAAGGTCGCCAACTACGCCAAGGGAGTGATCAAGGAGGTCGAGACCATCGCGCACTCGGTGGGTGTCTCGGAGCCGCGCCAGATGCGGCGGCGGCACGTGCGCATCGTGCAGGCCGATGGCAGCTCGATCCCGTTCAACAAGATCCGGCCGAGCTACCAGGCCGAAACCGCGCCGGCCCAGACCGGGAGCTGATCCCGGGGCGGCCTGGGTTGCCCTGCCGGGGAGAGCGGCAGGGCGCTGGGCTCAGCCCCGGATCATCCTGCCGGCTTTCATCTCGGCATAGACGTTGCGCTTGCCCTTGCCCTTGGCCCCTTTCGCCTTGGTCTCTTCGAGCTCTGCGTTGAGGCGGGCGATCTTGGCTTCGCGCCCGAACAGCGCCTCGGTGAAGATCTGCTTCACCACGTCGACATGCTTCTTGGTCTTGAGGTTCAGCCTCTTCGCGGCCTCGGTCGCGGCCTTGTTGGGGTTTTCATAGCCGGTCATGCGCCAGCAATGGAAATCGGCAAAGGTCTTGCTGCCGAAGAAGCCGGGCACGGCCTTGGCCTCGAGCGTCTTGCGGCAATGCTGCATCATGAAGTCGATGACCTTCTTGTAGTCCGCGTTGTCCCACTCCTCCATGCCGTAGGCGTAGTGGGCCATCTGCTCCATCTTCGGAGACATCTTGATCCGGTGGCTGGCCTTGGTGCTGAAGAACATGTCGTAGCGCACCGACGGGCGGGCGTCGGCGGTCACGTATTTGAAATAGGCGTCGTATTCCTTGTTGCCGCGCAGATAGGCGGAGAAGGCGCGCACCAGTTCGGTATCGCGTTCGATCCCGGCGATGGTGGTCGGATAGGTCAAAAGGCCAACGGTCTTCGGCATTGGGGCTTCCTTTCATGAGCGGCCACGATCCGGGCCGGTGGGAGATGACGGAGCGCGGTTGCGGGCGCCGGATGCGCTCTGGCCGCGGTGTTGTGCCGGGTAAGTGCTCGGGCGCGCGGAAAAGGTTCATCGCGCGGCAGGGGGATTGCGCCGGGCCAATGTTTCAGCGCTCGAACGTGAACGTGAGACGCTTTGCTTTGGCAGACGTGCATGGCTCGCTTACCTTTTCGGAAAGCAAGCACAGGAGGTTCCCCATGGCCGGCCGCTACAAGAGTCCGCTGACCGCATCCGACGTCACCCCCGAGCACGTCTGGCTCAACCGCCGCCAGCTTATGGCGGGGGCCGCCGGGCTCGGTCTGGCCGGCCTCGCCGGCACTGCGCGCGCGGCGACCGGGGACCTCGAGCCCAACGACTGGGAGGACATCACCAGTTACAACAACTACTACGAGTTCGGCACCGGCAAGGACGATCCCGCCCGCCATGCCGACCAGCTGACCATCGCGCCCTGGACGGTGCGGATCGACGGCTTGGTCGACAAGCCCGGCGACTACGCCTTCGAGGACATCATGTCCCAGATGACCATCGAGGAGCGCATCTACCGCTTCCGCTGCGTCGAGGCCTGGTCGATGGTGGTGCCGTGGAACGGCTTCGAACTGGCCGACCTGCTAAACCTTGCCGGCGTGCAATCCGGGGCGAAATACGTCGCCTTCGAGACCGTGCTGCACCCCGACGAGATGCCCGGCACCGCCTACAAGGTGCTCGACTGGCCCTATGTCGAGGGGCTGCGGCTCGACGAGGCGATGCACCCGCTCACCATCATGGCCACCGGCATCTACGGTCGCGACATCCCGAAACAGAACGGCGCGCCGCTGCGGCTGGTGGTGCCGTGGAAATACGGCTTCAAGTCGATCAAGTCGGTGGTGCGCATCACCCTGACCGACAGCGAGCCGCCGACCTCGTGGAACAAGGCCAACGCGCGCGAATACGGGTTCTATTCCAACGTGAACCCCAAGGTGAGCCACCCGCGCTGGAGTCAGGACACCGAGCGCGAGATCGGCGGCGGGCTGTTCTCGCCCCGCAAGCCGACGCTGATGTTCAACGGCTACGAGGAAGAGGTGGCGGCGCTTTACGAAGGCATGGACCTCGCCAAGAACTTCTGAGGTTCGGGACCCGGCTCAGAGCCCCATGCGGTAGCGCAGGCTCTGGTGATGATCGGGCGCGGCAAGGGCGTTCTGCGCGGCGATGGCCCGCATCTCGGTGATGAAGGTCTCACGGTCGCTCAGGTATTTGGGGATGTAGAGATGCGGCTGATCGGCAAAGCTCAGCACCAGCGCCGGCCGGTTCGGGTGCATCTCGATCCCGGTCAGGCCCGAGAGCTGTCTGATCTGAGCGCGCGGGTCCATGCCGTAGCTGCGGATCTCGCGCCGGTCATAGGCGACGCGCTGCACGAAGAGCAGCATGATGGTCGAGTAGGCCAGCACTGCCCCGATCCCCAGCTTGAAGAGCAGCGCGCCCTCGGGCAGCGCCCAGCCCAGCGACTCCGTCAGCGGCGTGAGGTCGACATAGACAAGCATCAGCGCCGCGAGGATCGGCCCGCCGATGCGCAGCCCCCAGGGCGGGCGCAGAACGGTGCGGAAATCCTCGGTCGTCGCTCGCGAGGGGAAGGCGGCGGACAGCACCGAGAGCCCGACATCCTCGAGCGTGTCATCCTGGGCAAAGATCGAGGTCTTGCCCTTGGATCTCTTCCAGATCCCGAAGGCGATGGTCAGCAGCAAGGAGGCCCCGATGCCGCAAACGGTAAGCAAAAGCGTGTCATCAATCATGTGGTCGATCCTCAATTGATCCGCGTCCGGGATCGCAGGGGAATGTGGACCGAGTGGTGCGGAATTCGGGTAAGTTAAAGACAATGGAAAGGAGTGGCCGCACCATGCTGGTGGACCGGATCAACAAGGGGGCACGGCGGGTGCCGGGCTGGCTCGTCTACCTGCTGCTGGCGCTGCCCGCGCCGTGGCTCTTCTATAGTGGCGCCACCGGCGGCCTCGGGGTCGAGCCGATCAAGGCGCTCGAGCACGAGCTGGGCGAGCTGGCGCTGCAACTGCTGATCGCGGGTCTCTGTATCACGCCCTTGCGCCGCTTTGCCGGGGTGAACCTGCTGAAGTTCCGCCGCGCGGTGGGCCTGATGGCCTTCTTCTACGTGGCGCTGCATCTGCTGGTCTGGTTGGTGCTCGACATTCAGGATCCCGCGCGGATCTGGGCCGATATCGTTAAGCGCCCCTATATCACCGTGGGCATGGCGGGCTTCCTGCTGCTGCTGCCGCTGGCGCTGACCTCGACCAACGGCGCGATCCGGCGACTGGGCAAGCGCTGGCGCCAGCTGCACCGGCTGGTCTACGCGGCGGCGCTGCTCGGCGGGCTGCACTTCGTGATGCTGGCGAAGGGCTTCCAGGTCGAGCCGCTGCTCTATCTCGGGGTGACGGCGGTCTTGGTGGCGCTGCGGCTGCCGGCGCTGCACCGGCGCGTGCCGGCGCGCGGCTGACGTGTTTCGCCACCCGCAAGGGCGGCCCCGACTCGGACGAGTCGGGGCCGTCGGCGTTACGGGAGGGGTGACTCGGCCGCGACGCCCGGCGTTCGGACCGGGATTCTGGAGCAATCTGTGGATAGGTCTGTGGGTAGCCGGTCGAAGCGGCTTCGAGGACGACTCGGGCAGCTGTCTTTGCCGTTGGGGAAGGGGGCTGTGCCGGGTGTTTGTGGCGGAAAATGCTCTATCTAAGTCTATGTAATAATGTATGAATTCATGTTTTTGGCGTCTTGCATGACGTTTTTCTAAAAAAGGGGTTGCGGGTGTTGGGCGGTATCCGTAAAAGCCCCTTCACCGGCGGC
>NZ_JBYNAH010000116.1:0-15620 GCF_059781815.1 Salipiger sp.
GCGGGATCGCCGAGCGCAGCAGCCCGCCGGGCTGCGGGGCGGCCTCGAAGATCTCGGGCCGCAGGCCGAGGCGCAGGCAGTGATACGCCGCCGAGAGCCCGCCCGGCCCCGCGCCGACGATCGCGACGCGCGGAGCCTCTGCGGGCGGCGCCGCGACCGGGTAGTCCCAGCCCTGCGCCACCGCCTCATCGCCGAGCCAGCGCTCGACATTGTGGATCGCCAGCCCGCCGTCGAGCGTGGCGCGGTTGCAGGCGCTCTCGCAGGGATGCGGGCAGACCCGGCCGGTGACAGACGGCAGCGGGTTGGCGGCCACCAGTGCCTCCCAGGCGGCGCGGGTCTCGCCCTGCTGCAGCAGCGCGAACCACGCCTGCTGATCCTCGCCCGCCGGACAGGCGGCGTGGCAGGGCGCCTTGGCGTGCAGGTGCACCGGGCGCTCGGTCGAGCGCCAGTTGCCGGTCTTGAAATCGAGCGAGGCGCCGGCGATGCCCCAGGCGCCGCGGGTGAGCGTGGTCATCTCAGAACCCTCCTGCTGACGGGCCGCCGCGGTGCACCAGCGCCGCGCCGTGGGTGTCGGCGGGGTCGTCGGCCTCACCCGCCAGCCCGAATGTCGCGATGTTGTGGTCGGCCAGCGCCTGCAGGTGGGCCTGTTCCTTCTCGGCGCGCGGATCGTCGGAGAACAGGTGCCGGAAGCGGCCCTGCAGCTCGAGATAGTCACGCACCGGGCGCGGCTGGCGGATCGGCATGACGTTGGTCACCGCGCCGCGCTCGAGCTCGACCATCGGGAAGAGGCCGCACTCCACCGCGCGGCGGGCGATCTCGATGGTCAGACAGCTCTCGTGCTTCCAGCCCAGCGGGCACGGCGAATGCACCACGAGGAAGGTCGGCCCAGTGATCCCCATGGCGTAGCGCACCTTGCGCTGCAGGTCCTGCGGGAAGGCCACCGAGGCGGAGGCGGCGTAGGGGATGTGATGCGCGGCGATGATCGACAGCAGATCCTTCTTGAGGTGCCGCTTGCCCATGCGCTCGCGTCCCGCCGGCGAGGTCGTGGTCGCCGCCGCGTGCGGGGTCGAGGACGAGCGCTGGATGCCGGTGTTCATGTAGGCCTCGTTGTCGAAGCAGACATAGAGCACGTCGTGATAACGCTCGAGCATCCCCGACAGCGTCTGAAAGCCGATGTCATAGGTGGCGCCGTCGCCGCCGAAGGCCAGCACCTTGGTGTTGCGCCCCTTGGCGCGCATCGCGGCCTCCATGCCCGAGGCCACCGCCGAGGCGTTCTCGAACAGCGAGTGGATCCACGGCACGCGCCAGGCCGATTGCGGCCAGGTGGTGGTGAAGACCTCGAGGCAGCCGGTGGCGTTGGCGACCATCACGTCGGGGCCGGCGCTCTCCATCACCAGCCGGGCGGCCAGCGCCTCGCCGCAGCCCTGACAGGCGCGGTGACCGGATTCGAGCCCCCGGAACCGGGGCTGACGGTCGCGCGGGGCGAGCGCGGGCGCGGGTTCGGAAGGCGCCTGTGGCTGGCGACCATGACGGCGGCGCAGCTCGGCCAGGCGCGGGTTGGCGGCATTGCGGGGATCTGGATCGGACATCAGCGGTCCTCTGGGGCAAGCTTGCCGAGATCGGCGTCGAAAACCGAGAAGCCCGGCGCGTCCGGGTCCTCGATGGCGGCCATCAGGTCGGCGAAGACGGTCTCGGGAATGTCGCGCCCGCCAAGGCCGAGCGCGTGGTTGTGCAGCCGGGGCATGGCCTCATGCCCGGCAAGGGCGGCGGCCACCTCGAGCCCCACCACCCCGCCCGCCCCGGGCGAGATCGCCCGGTCGATGACGATGAGGTGGTCGAGCCCGCGCACCGCCGCGCGCAGCGCCTCGGCGGGGAACGGGCGGAAGGCGCGCAGCTTGATCAGCCGCGCCTTGGGCGCGTCCGGCTCGGCCATGCCGGCGCGCAGGGTGCCGATGGTCGAGCCCATGGCCAGCACGCCGACGCGGGCGTCGGCATAGCCCTCGACCGTCAGCAGCCCGCCGCAGGCCCGCCCGAAGCGCGCCTGCCAGTCGGCGTCGATTGCCTCGATCGCCGGCAGGGCCTTCTGCATCGCCGCGTGGTGGGAATGGCGGATCTCGGGGAAGAACTCGGGCGTGACGAGCATGCCGAGCGACTTGGGCGCGGACGGATCAAGCGCCCGGTCGAAGACGAAGGGCGGCAGCCAGGCGTCGACCTCTTCAGCGCTCGGCAGGTCGATAGGCTCCATCACGTGGGTCAACACGAACCCGTCCATGCAGACCATCACCGGCAGTTCGGTCTCCTGCGCGAGGCGGAAGGCCTGGATCGTGGTGTCGGCGGCTTCCTGGTTGCTGGCGCAGTGCAGCTGGATCCAGCCGCTGTCGCGCACCGCCATGGAATCGGCGTGGTCGTTCCAGATCGACAGCGGCGCCGAGACCGCGCGGTTGGCCACGCTCATCACCAGCGGGATGCGCAGCCCGGCGATGTTGAACAGCACCTCGGCCATCAACAGCACCCCCTGCGAGGCCGAGGCGGTATAGGCCCGCGCCCCGGCAGCGGCGGCGCCCAGCACCACCGAGGCCGCCGAGAACTCGGACTCGACGCTGACGAACTCGGTGTGCAGATCGCCCTCGGCCACCAACACCGAGAGGTTCTCGACGATGTGGGTCTGCGGGGTGATCGGATAAGCCGCCACCACGTCGGGGCGGCAAAGCGCCACCGCCCGCGCGATGGCCTGGCTTCCTTCGAGCGCTTCACGCATCGAGCGGCTCCTTCCATGCAGCGTCGGGCACCAGCGCCGCGGCCCGGTCGACCATCTCGAGATTGCCGGCCAGCAGCTTGCCCGAGAAGCGCTTGCCCAGCGCCGCCTTCAGCGCATCGAGCGGCAGGTCGGCAGTGAGCGTCAGCAGGGCCGAGAGCAGCGCCGCGTTGGGGATCGGGCGCCCGATGGTCTCGACCGCCAGCGCATTGGCCGGCAGGCAGAGCGCCCGGCAGCCGAAATGCGCGCCGATGGCGTCGCTGTCCTGCAGCGAGTTCACCACCATGCCGCCGCCCGGCCGCAGCCCGGCGGTAATCGCCTCGTCATGCAGCAGCGTATCGTCCTGCACGATCAGGTAATGCGGGCGGCGCACCTGCGCGCGCAGCTCGATCGGTGTGTCGTCGGTGCGCACGAAGGCGGTGACCGGCGCGCCCCGGCGCTCGGCGCCGAAGGCGGGGAAGGCCTGACACATCTGGCCGGCCTCGAATGCGGCGGAGGCAAGCAGATAGGCTGCGGAAACGCTGCCCTGACCGCCACGCCCGTGAATGCGGTACTCAATCATGGGCGCAGGTTATCCATCGGGCGCTAACGAGACATGATGCAGGTCAAAACCCGACCGCATGGCGGGGATTTCACACGGTTTTGTCGCACTCGGAGCCGCGCGCGCCAAAGCGGACCGTTGCCTCTAGCGAGACACTGCCCCTGCCCCCGGCCCGAAGGCTCAGGCGGGCGGACTGGCGGAAAGCTGCGCCGCGCTCTCGGTCGCCTCGCACCCCACCTGGCGCACGATCTCGGCGATCCGCGAAAGCTGCTCTCCCAGCGGCGTCGACTTGCGCCAGACCATGCCGATGGTGCGCACCGGCGCCGGGCTCGGCAGCCGCGCCAGCGAGACCTGCGCCGAGCGCGTCTCGATCGGCAGCGCCATCTCGGGGATCAAGGTGATGCCGATCCCCGCCCCCACCATCTGCACCAGCGTCGAGAGCGAGCTGCCCTCCATCAGGTCGCGGGTGACCGAGGGCGAGAGCTTGCAATAGGACAGCGCCTGATCGCGAAAGCAGTGCCCCTCCTCGAGCAGCAGCAGCCGCATCTCGTGCAGGATACTCGGATCCGGCACCGGCTTGTTGGCCTCGCCCGGGCCGCGCACCAGCACGAACTCCTCGTCGAACAGCGCCACCTCCTCGAGCCCCGGCTCCGAGATCGGCAGCGCCACGATGGCGGTGTCGAGCCGGGCGTCGTGCAGATCCTCGATCAGGGTCTTCGTCACCGCCTCGCGCGGGCGCAGGTCGAGCCCGGGATATTCCTGCGCCAGCGAGGTGATGACCCGCGGCAGCAGGTAGGGCGCGACGGTCGGAATGACCCCGATGCGCAGCCGCCCGACCAGCGGGCCCTGCGCCGCCCGCGCCAGATCGGCGAGATCGTCGACCGAGCGCAGGATCTCGCCGGTACGGGCGGCGAATTCCTCGCCCAGCGAGGTCAGCCGGATCTGCCGCGCCCCGCGCTCGACCAGCGGCGCACCGATCAGATCCTCGAGCTCGCGGATCTGCATCGACAGTGCCGGCTGGCTGATCGCGCAGATCTCGGCGGCACGCCCGAAATGCCCCAGACGGGCCAGCGCATCGAAGTAGCGCAGGTGTTTCATCGAGATATTTGCCATAAGCCTGTCTTATCGGATGTTTAAGAAAATGCAATTGGGCTTTATGAGGCGGCTTTGCTAGAACGATTCTAGCAAGCGAGGCCGATGCCGCTCGAACGGGTCACAATGACGCGTCCGAACGGCGGACTCCAACACCTATATCGACAAGCACGCAAGCCTCTGGAGGACACCATGGACGGACATACGGTCGAAGGCGACATCAACAAGAGCGAACGCACCGGCAAGTGCCCGGTGATGCACGGCAGCATGACCGCGGTCGGTGCCTCGGTCATGGACTGGTGGCCCAATGCGCTCAACCTCGACATCCTGCACCAGCACGACACCAAGACCAACCCGATGGGTCCGGACTTCAGCTACCGCAAGGAGCTCGAAGGGCTCGACTTCGAGGCCCTGAAGGAAGACGTGCGCAAGTGCCTGACCGAGAGCGTCGAGTGGTGGCCCGGTGACTGGGGCTCCTATCTCGGCATGATGGCCCGCGTGGCGTGGCACGCCGCCGGTTCCTACCGTCTCGCCGACGGCCGCGGCGGCGCCGCCACCGGCAACCAGCGCTTTGCCCCGCTCAACAGCTGGCCGGACAACGCCAACACCGACAAGGGCCGCCGCATCCTGTGGCCGGTGAAGAAGAAATACGGCAACAAGATCTCCTGGGCCGACCTGATGATCCTCGCCGGCACCATCGGCTACGAGCTCTCGGGCCTGAAGATCTACGGCTTCGCCTTCGGTCGCGAAGACATCTGGCACCCCGAGAAGGACATCTACTGGGGCGCCGAGAAAGAGTGGCTCGCCCCCTCCGACGCGCGCTATGGCGACGTGTCCAAGCCCGACACCATGGAAAACCCGCTGGCCGCGGTCCAGATGGGCCTGATCTACGTCAACCCCGAGGGCGTCAACGGCAACCCCGATCCGCTGGCCACCGCCGAGCAGATGCGCGAGACCTTTGCCCGGATGGCGATGAACGACGAGGAAACCGTCGCGCTGACCGCCGGCGGCCACACCATCGGCAAGTGCCACGGCGGCGCGACCCCGGACAATATCGGTGCCGAGCCGGAAGCGGCCGGGATCGAGGACCAGGGCCTCGGCTGGATGCCCAAGAAGGGCCGCGGCATCGGCCGTGACGTGCTCGCAGGCGGCCCGGAAGGCGCCTGGACCACCAACCCGACCCAGTGGGACATGGGCTATTTCGACATGCTCTTCGGCCACGAGTGGGAGCTGACCACCTCGCCCGCCGGTGCCAAGCAGTGGAAGCCGGTCGAGATCGCCGAGGAAGACATGCCGGTCGATGTCGAGGATCCCTCGATCAAGACCATGCCGATGATGACCGATGCCGACATGGCGCTGAAGATGGACCCGGCCTACCGCGCCATCTGCGAGAAGTTCATGGCGGATCCGGAATATTTCTCGGATGCCTTCGCCCGCGCCTGGTTCAAGCTGACCCACCGCGACATGGGCCCCAAGGCGCGCTGGATCGGCCCGGACGTGCCGCAGGAAGACCTGATCTGGCAGGATCCGATCCCCGCCGGCTCGACCTCCTACGACGTCGCCGCCGTCAAGGCGAAGATCGCCGAGACCGGCCTGTCGATGGCCGACATGGTCGCCACCGCCTGGGACAGCGCCCGCACCTATCGCGGCTCGGACATGCGCGGCGGTGCCAACGGTGCCCGCATCCGCCTGGCCCCGCAGAAGGACTGGCAGGCCAACGAGCCCGAGCGCCTCGCTTCGGTGCTCGCCAAGCTCGAGCCGATCGCGGCTGAAACCGGTGCCTCGGTGGCGGATGTGATCGTGCTGGCCGGCAACATGGGTGTCGAGGCGGCGGCCAAGGCCGCGGGCTACGATCTCGAAGTGCCGTTCACCCCGGGCCGCGGCGACGCGACCCAGGAGATGACCGATGCCGAGAGCTTCGAGCCGCTCGAGCCGCTGGCGGACGGGTTCCGCAACTTCCAGAAGACCGACTACGTGGTCAGCCCGGAAGAGATGCTGCTCGACCGCGCCCAGCTGATGGGCCTGACGGCCGCCGAGATGACCGTTCTGGTCGGCGGCATGCGCGCCATGGGCACCAACCACGGCGGCAGCAAGCTGGGTGTGTTCACCGAGCGCGAAGGCGCCCTGACCACCGACTTCTTCGACGTGCTTACTGACATGGCCTACCAGTGGCTGCCGGTGGCCGGCGGCACCTACGAGATCCGCGACCGCAAGTCGGGCGAGGTCAAGTACACCGCCTCGCGCGTCGACCTGGTGTTCGGCTCGAACTCGGTGCTGCGCGCCTATGCCGAGGTCTACGCCCAGGACGACAATGCCGGGAAGTTCGTGACCGACTTCGTGGCCGCCTGGACCAAGGTGATGAACGCCGACCGCTTCGACGTCGCGGCGTAAGCGCCACAGAACTGCGCGGGGCGGCACGCCGCCCTGCGTCGGGTCCGAAATTGCCACTCACGGGACCCGGGGACCCCGCCGCACCAATGGTGCCGGCGGGGTTTTCCTTTGGGCGCATTGGCGCATCGCCCCTTGCTAGGGGCGTGAGGGGGCCAGCCCCCTCTTGGCACTATGCGCCAATTCACCCCCGAGGTATTTTTGAACCAAAGAAGGGATGGCCAAAGCGCCCCTGGCTTCTCTTCGTCAAAAATACTCCCGCCGGAGGCATCCGGCCGCGCCAGATGCGCCCTCGCCGGGCGGGCAGCGCCTCAGCGCCAAATCGGGTTGGACCAGGCGCGCTTGCCGGCCCGGTCGATCACCGTGACGCGCAGCCACGGGCTGTTGCGGAAGCGCTCCAGCGGAACCGTGGCCGAGGTCAGCGACTGGCCGTGCACCGCGGTCGCCGCCGAGCCGTGGCCCTGCACGATGACCGTCTGGACGGCGGAGCTTTCAACCTCGACGCCGCCCTCGGTGAGGTGGACGGCACGCAGCTCGGGGCCCTGGCTGGAGTAGAAATCGCCGCGTTTCAGCGCCGCGAGCAGAGCGTCGGGGGCGTTTTCCTCGGCCTTGACCATGACCCAACCGCCGAAATGATCGGGCTCGGTGAAATGCGCGTCGTCGGTGGCGACGAGGCTCAGGCGGCGGCCCTCGGAGAGCAGCAGGTCGGCAATGGCGGCCCCGTCGGCGCGGTCGCAGCCGGTGGCGCAGCCGTGGTTGTAGATCTCGACCGCGTGGGCCGCGGCGAGGCCGCGCGCGTCAGCGAGCGTGAGCCCCGACCATTGCGGGTGGGCGATGGCGACGAAGGCACCGGCGTCGCGGGCGCGGGCGGCAATCTCGGGGCCGCTTTCCTGCCCCTCGACCGGCGCGAAGCCCGGCGCGTGGGGCGGCGCGAAATCCGCCGGCAGACCAACGGCGAGGATGTGCCAGAGCTCACCGTTGGCCATGGCGCCGGAGTGGATCTCGGCGCCGAGAATGGTGGTGAAACCGGCCTCGCGGAACGGCACCGTGTCGGTGATCGGGTAGCCGTAGGCGCCGATGAAATGGTCGGTCAGGGCGAGGAAGTCATAGCCCTCGGCGCGGTAGCGGCGGCAGACCTCCTGCGGCGTCAGGCAGCCGTCGGAGCGGTCCGAATGGGTGTGCAGGTTGCCGCGCCAGAACCGGCCCGGTGCGCTGAAGGCGGAAAGCGTCATCGCCTGTCTCCTCTCAAGGTTCAGCAGGCGATAGCGTGGCGGCGCGACGGTTTCGTGACAAGCCCCCGCGCGGGGCTCAGCGTCCGAAGGGTTCGCCCAGCGAGGCCACGCCGTTGATCTTCAGCAGCCGCTTGTTGGCCGAGATCGCGCCCAGCACGAGGATGGTGACGATGTAGGGCAGGCTCGCCAGCAGCTGCGAGTTCAGCGCCACGCCGCCGGCCTGCGCGGCGAGCTGCGACAGCGACACCGCGCCGAAGAGCACCGCGCCAAACACCACCCGGCCGGTCATCCAGGTGGCGAAGACCACCAGCGCCAGCGCGATCCAGCCGCGCCCGGCGATCATGCCCTCGGCCCAGAGCGGGGTGTAGACCGTTGCCGCGTAGGCCCCGGCAAAGCCCGCCATCAGCCCGCCGAACGCCACCGCGCCGTAGCGGATGGCGATGACGTTGTAGCCCAGAGCGCGCGCCGCGTGGGGGTTCTCGCCCACCGCGCGGATCACCAGACCGAGCTTGGAAAACCGCAGCGTGGCCCAGATCGCCAGCGTCGCCAGCAGGCCCAGCCAGACCACCGCGTCCTGCGAAAACAGCCCGCCCAGCAGCGGCAGCTCCGAAAGGCCCGGGATCGAGAGCTTGGGCAGACCGGGCACGGTCAGGCTCTCGTAGCGCTTGCCGAACAGCGCCGAGAGCCCCTGCCCGAGGATGCCGATGGCAAGCCCCGCCGCCACCTGGTTGGCCCGCACCGCCAGCGCCAGCCAGGCGAAGACCATCGCGAGCGCCGCGCTCGCCAGCCCCGCGGCGACAAAGCCCATCGCGTGGCCGCCGCTCTGGCGCACCACGATGAAGGCCACCACGGCGCCAAGCGCCATCATGCCCTCGATGCCGAGGTTCAGAACGCCCGAGCGCTCGGCCACCAGCTCGCCAAGCGCGGCAAGCAGGAACGGCATGGCGGCGGCCAGCATGCCGGCGATGATGAAGGAGAGCGCGCTCATGCCGTCACCTCCTGCCCGTCACGCACCAGCCGGTAACGCACCAGCACGATGGCCGCGAGGTAGCAGCAGAGCAGACAGCCCTGGAACACCCGCACCGCGGCCACCGGCAGCCCGGCCGAGACCATGGCATTGTCGCCGCCGATATAGAGCGCTGCCATGAACAGCGAGGAAAACAGGATGCCCACCGGGTGCAGCCCCCCGAGATAGGCCACGATGATCGCCGCGTAGCCATAGCCCGAGGCGATCCCGCGCTGCAGCTGGCCCATCGGCCCCGCCACCTCGGCGGCGCCCGCGAGACCCGCCGCGAAACCGCCGATCAGCAGCGACAGCCAGACCGCGCGCCCCTCGGAGAAGCCCGCATAGGCGGTAGCGTGCGGCGCCAGCCCGCCGACCACCAGCTGGTAGCCCTGAAAGCTCTTCTGCATGTAGACATAGGCCAGCGCGGTCCAGAGCAGCGCCAGGATAAGCGCCACGTTGACCCGCGTGCCGGGGATCAGGGTCGGCACCATCGCATCCCACTGGAACATCACCGTTTGCGGGAAATTGAACCCCATCGGATCCTTCCACGGCCCCACCAGCAGATAGGCCAGCAGCTGCGCCGCGATCAGGCTCATCATCAGCGTGACGAGGATCTCGGAGGCGTTGAGCCGCACCCGCCAGAACGCCGGAAGCGCCGCCCAGAGCGCGCCGCCCACGCCGCCCAGCAGCAGCATCAGCGGCCAGATCCAGCCCCCCGTCGCCTGCGGGAACCAGACCGGAATCGAGCTGGCAAAGATCGCGCCGAGGATGAACTGCCCCTCGGCGCCGATATTGATCACCTTGGCGCGGAAGCCGATGGCGAGCCCCTGCGCGATGAGCAGCAGCGGCGTCATCTTCAAGAGCACCTCCGAGAAGGACGACCACGACACGAAGGGCTCGAGCAGCAGCGCATAGAACACCGCTGCCGGATCGTTGCCCATGACGATGTAGAGCAGGAAGTTCAGCACGATGGCGAGCGCCAGCGCGCCCATCGGCGCGAGCACCGCCATGCGCCGCGAGGCGGTGGTGCGGCGGATCATCCGGATGCCCATCACGCGGCCCCCTCTTCTGCGCCGATCATATAGCGGCCGACCTCCTCGACCCGCGTCTCCGAGACCGTGAGCGACGGCGACAGCCGGCCCTCGCGGATCACCTGGATGCGGTCGCAGATCTCGAACAGCTCCTCGATCTCCTCCGAGATCACCAGCACCGCGACGCCTTCATTACGCATGTCGACGAGGCGGCGGCGGATCTCGGTGGCGGCGCCGATATCGACGCCCCATGTGGGCTGCGAGACGAAGAAGAGCTTTGGCGCCAGCTCCATCTCGCGGCCGACGATGAATTTCTGCAAATTGCCGCCCGAGAGCGCCCCGGCCTCGGCCTGCGGGCCGGGGGTGCGCACGTCGTAATCGGCGATGCAGCGGCGGGTAAACGCGTCTTCGGCGCCGCGGTCGATCAGGCCGCGCTTGACGAGGCCGAGCCCGTGCGCGGTCAGCAGGCTGTTGTCCGAGAGCGACATCTCCGGCACCGCGCCACGGCCCAGCCGCTCTTCGGGGACGAAGGCAAAGCCCAGCCTGCGGCGCGCGGCGGCGCCGAGATCGCCCACCGGCTGGCCAAACATCATCACCTCGTCGCGGGCCTCGGCATGGCGGCGGGTCTCGCCCGAGATCAGCCGGGCCAGCTCGCCCTGCCCGTTGCCCGAGACGCCGGCGATGCCGAGGATTTCGCCCGCGTGCAGCTTCAGGCTCACCGCCTTGAGCGACATCTGGAACGGGTCGTCGGGCTGGTAGTCGAGCCCCGCCAGTTCAAGCAGGACCGGCCCCGGTTCGCGCGCCGCGAAGGCGCGGGCCTCGGGCATGTCGCGCCCGATCATCATCTGCGCGAGGTCATGCGCGTCATGCTCGCGTGGATCGACATTGCCGGTCACCGCGCCGTCGCGCAGGATGGTGGCGTGGTCGCAGATCGAGCGGATCTCTTCGAGCTTGTGCGAGATGAACAGGATCGAGACACCCCGGTCGCGCAGCTTGAGCAGGGTCTCGAACAGGGTCTTGACCGATTGCGGCGGCAGCACCGAGGTCGGCTCGTCGAGGATCAGCAGCTTGGGATCGGTCATCAGGCAGCGGATGATCTCGACCCGCTGGCGCTCGCCGACCGAGAGCGCGTGGACATGCGCCAAAGGGTCGACCTCGAGCCCGTAATCCTGGCCCAGCTGGCGGATGCGGGCCACGAGCGCGCGCTTCTTCCCCGGCACGATGAGCGAGATATTCTCGACAACGGTCAGAGTCTCGAAGAGCGAAAAATGCTGGAACACCATGCCGATGCCCTGCGATCTTGCCTCGTTGGGAGAGCTTGGGGCGACAACATTCCCCTGCCAGCGCATCTCGCCCGCATCCGGGCTTTCGACGCCGTAGATCAGCTTCATCAGCGTCGATTTGCCGGCGCCGTTTTCGCCAAGGATGGCGTGGATCGAGCCCTCCGCGACATCGAGATCGATGTCGCGGTTCGCCCGCACGGTCCCGTAGCTCTTCGAGAGGCCCCGAAGAGAGAGCAGCGGCGCCGGCATCGTCAGGTCAGTTCGGCAGCGGCGTGGTCACGCCGGCCACGTGCCAGTCCATCGAGACGATCGCCTCGTCGGGCAGCGTCTCGCCATCCTCGACCCCCACCGTCTCGTCCTGCTTGACGATGCGGCCGGTGAACGGGTGGAACGAGCCATCGGCAATCGCCGCCTCGACCTCGTCGATCTTGGCCTTGGTCTCGGCGGGGATGTCGGGGTTCCAGTCGACCACCTTCACGACGTTGTCCTCGACGCCGAGGAAGGCGTTGCGGCCCTCGAACGTGCCGTCGAGATGGCCTTTCACCGACTCCATGAAGAACGGCGACCAGTCGGTCTCGACGCAGCCGAGATACTTGGTCGGCGCGTTTTCCTTCATCGACGAGTTGAGGTTGAACACGTAGGCGCCCGCCTCTTCGCAGACCGAAACCACCGAGGGCGTGTCCTGCGCGTTGGAGAAGATCACGTCGCAATCCTGGGCCAGCAGCGCCTTGGCGGCGTCCTGCTCCTGCGCCGGATCGAACCACGAGTTCACCCAGACCACCGAGACCTCGATATCCGGGTTCACCGATTGCGCGCCCAGCGTGAAGGCGTTGATCGAGGTGATGAGTTCGGGGATCGCGAAGGCCGAGACCGAGCCCAGCTTGCCGGTCTTCGACAGCGCCGCGGCGGCCATGCCCATCAGGTAGGTGCCCTGGAAATACTTCGCGGCGAAGGGCGAGAAGTTCGGCGCGACCATGAAGCCCGAGGCGTGCAGCACGGTGACATCGGGGTTGCGGCGGGCGATCTGCATGGCGCCGTTCTGGTAGCCGAAGCTGCCGGCGAGCAGGAACTTGTTCCCGTCCGCGACGACCTTGTTCATGATGCGGTCTGCATCGGGGCCCTCGGGGATGTTCTCGAGGATGGTGATATTCACGTTGTCACCGTACTCGGCCTTGATCGGCTCGAGCCCCATGGCCAGCGCGTGCGACCAGCCGACCTCGCCCACCGGCGAGGGCACGACCAGCGCGATGCCGAGCGGATCCTGCGCATGCGCGATGGAGGGCGCGATGCCGGCGGCGAGGCCGGTGGCGGCCGAGGTCTGAAGGAACCGGCGGCGGTTGAGAGGCTTCGTCATGTTTTGGTTACTCCCTGTTTTATATATCTATCTTGGCGAGTGCGGCTTCCGCTTCGGAAACCATCTCGCGCTCGTCGAGCCCGGGGAATGCCCCGTCTGCCCAGACGATCTTGCCGTTCACCATGGTCATGTCGGTGGCCATGCCGATGCCCACCCGCGGGATCAGGCTCTCGGGGTCGTGACGGGTGCCGACATAGTCCATGCGGCGGCTGTCGATGGCGAAGAGATCGGCGGCCATGCCCGGCACCAGCTGGCCGATATCTGTCCGCCCCAGCAGCGAAGCGCCGCCCGAGGTGCCGTAGCGCAGGAAGGCCGCGGGCTCGGGCACCTTGTGGCTGCGGCTCGAGGCGACAAGGCATTGCAGCATGTAGGCCGAGTGCAGGCAGTGCATGAGGTTCGAATTGTCGTTGCTCGCCGCCCCGTCGCAGCCAAGGCCCACCCGCACGCCAAAGGCCTCCATCGCCGGGATCGGCGTGACCTCGGCGCCCACGAGGTAGACCGGCTCGGGGCAATGCGACACGCCGGTGCCGCTCGCCGCCATCTGGCGCAGCTCGTCCTCGGTCAGTTCCCAGCAATGGGCATAGAAGGTGTCGGGCCCGCAAAAGCCCATCTCCTCGAGATAGTCGACCGTCCTCATGCCGTGGCGGGCGCGGATCACCTCGCTCTCGCCCTCGCCCACGTGGCTGTGCAGGATCGCGCCCTTGTCGCGCGCCAGCCGGATGCTCTCGACAAAGGTCTCGCGGTAGCAGTTCACCGGCTGGCACGGCGCCAGCGAGACCTGCCGCATCGAGAACGGCCCGGCATCGTGATAGGCGTCGATCAGCCGCTCGCAATCGGCGAGGAATTCGTCGGTGGTCTCGAGCATCTCGTCGGGGATCGTCGAGCCCTCGGACTTGGGCAGCGTGTTGGTGCCGCGACCGGCATGGAAGCGCAGGCCGATCTTCTCGGCGGCCTCGAACTGCCGATCCACGATGCCTTTCCCGGCCTTGCGCGGAAAGCAGTACTGGTGGTCGAAGGCGGTGGTGCAGCCGTGCTTGGCGAGCTCCGCCATCGCCGTCAGCGAGCTGTGATAGAAGCTCTCCTCGGTGAGCTGGGCAAAGATCGGGTAGATCCGGTCGAGCCACTCGATCACCGAGAGCTTGGTCCAGTCGAGCTCCACGCGGTTGCGCACGAAGCACTGGAAGAAATGGTGATGCGTGTTGACGAGGCCCGGGTAGACGAACCATCCGTCGGCGTCGATCACCTCGGCCCCCGGTGCCGCCAGCCCCGGCCCGATCGCCTTGATCGCCGCGCCCTCGGTCAGCAGGTCCACGTCGCGCAGCACCTCGTTGCCGGTCACCACCGCGGCGCAGCCCTTCAGCAGGTATCCGGACATGTCAGGCCTTCTCCTTCCGGATCACCTCGGGCATCGCCCCCGGCTCGGGCTTGAGCTCGTGCAGGCGGTGAATGCCGGGCATCTCGATGAAGCCGTCGAGCGCCCGGATCGCCCGCATCCAGAGCCGGATCGAGGGGTACGGATCGAGCGGCAGCCCGCCATCGGGGGCAAGCGCCACATGCGGGAAGCAGGCGATGTCGGCAATCGTCGGTCGGTTGCCGGCAAGGAAGCCCTCGCCCCGCCGCCGCGCCGCCGAGAGCGCCGCCTCGAGCTCGCGCAGCGCCATCGTGGCCTGCCCGCGCAGCGCCTCGATATCGCCCTCCGCCAGCAGCATGTCATGCGCGCGCGCAGCCCCCGCGCTGTCGGTCAGCCGCTGCGCGAAGGCCAGCCATTGCGCCACGCGGGCGCGCATGGCGGGCGTGTCCTCGCCAAGCCAGGCCGGCGCGTCATGGGCGGCGAGATAGGTGAGGATCGCGGTGCTCTCGGTCAGCACGAGGCCATCATCCTGCAGCACCGGGATGGTCCCTGCCGGGTTCAGCCCCAGCATCGGCTCGGAGAGATGCTCCTGCCCGGGGTGGAAATCCACCGCCCGCAGATCGAGCCGGCGCCCGATCAGCGCCGCCAGCAGCCGCACGCGGTAGCACGAGGGCGAGAGGATGTAGTCGTAGAGGATCATGCCGCCACCAGTTGCGCGCCGTAGGTGAAGCCGTGCCGCTTGAGCCAGCGGCGATAGGCGATCGAGGTCATGTCGGCCCGGGTCGGGATCTCCATCCCCGGATCGAGCGGCAGCAGCGCGGGGAGCTGGTTTTCCAGCACCGAGCGGTCCTGCACGAAGATCATCTGCTGGAAATGGATCAGGTCGGTCATCTCGGCGTCGTCATCGTAGAGCGCCATCCATGGCCAGACATCGCAAAGCGTCTCGGTCAGCGGCTGCACGAAGAGCGCGATCACGTCCCACTCGCCGGGCTTCGGCGGGCAGGTCTTGTAGAGCACCGAGCAGGTCGGGGCGCAGACGCGGTACATGTAATCGGTGGTGATGCCACCTGCGGCGGATTTCGCCGCCTGCGGCTGGAAGAACTTTACCTTGGTGGCCCAGACCTCGTCGACATCGTCGCGGATCTCGACCTCGTAGCGCTCGACCTCCGTATGCGGTTCGGAGCCGAGGATGTCGGTGTGCACGAAGGGGAAATGCGCGATGTCGAGGAAATTCTCCACCGCGCGCAGCGGCGAGCAGCGCACCCGGCAGACGCCCACATCGACAAGCCGCCGCCCGGGCTGATCGGCCTCGGGGATGGTGAAGAGATCCTTCGCGGGCAAGCCCAGCGAGGTCCAGACATGGCCAAAGCGGTCGATCACGGGAAGCGCACGGCCCGCGCCGTCGCTGACCTGCGGCTGGCCGCCGTCGAGAAAGACCCGGATCGGCTCGCCCATCAGCAGCGTGTCGCGGCCCGCTTCAGTGACCTGCTTGGTCATCCCCACCGGGTACCAGTGATCGCGCATCGCGCCCGTCTCGCTCATGCCGTCACCCCCTCTTCCACCCGTCGCCGCAGCGCCTCCGCCGCC
>NZ_JBYNAH010000117.1:0-15458 GCF_059781815.1 Salipiger sp.
CTGACCGCCGGGCTTGCCGCCACGCTCGGGCTTGCCGCCGCCGTCCTTGCGCATCGAGAGCCCGATGCGCTTGCGCGGCACGTCGACCTCGGTCACCCGCACGCGCACCACATCGCCGGCCTTCACCACCTCGTGCGGATCCTTCACGAAGCGGTCGGCCAGCTGGCTCACATGCACCAGCCCGTCCTGATGCACGCCGATATCGACGAAGGCGCCGAAGGCCGCCACGTTGGTCACGGTGCCCTCGAGCGACATGCCGGGCTTGAGATCGGTGATCTCTTCGACGCCATCGGTGAAGCTTGCGGTCTTGAAGCTCGGCCGCGGGTCACGGCCCGGCTTCTCCAGCTCCGACAGGATGTCCTGCACCGTGGGCAGGCCGAAGCTCGCATCGACGAACTGCTCCGCCCGCACGCCGCGCAGCGCCTCCGGGTGGCCCATGATCTGGCGGATGTCGCGGCCGCAGGCTTTCACGATGCGGCGCGCCACGTCATAGGCCTCGGGGTGCACCGAGGAGGCGTCGAGCGGCTCGTCGCCGTCGCGGATGCGCAGGAAGCCGGCGCTCTGCTCAAAGGCCTTGGGGCCGACGCCCGTCACCTTCTTCAGTGCCTTGCGCGAGGCAAACGCGCCGTTGGCATCGCGATGCGCCACGATGTTCTGCGCCAGCGACGGCCCAAGCCCCGCCACATGCGCCAGGAGCGGCGCCGAGGCGGTGTTGAGATCGACGCCGACCGCGTTCACCGCGTCCTCGACCACCGCCTCCAGCGCCTTGGCCAGCTGGCGCTGGTCGACATCGTGCTGGTATTGGCCGACGCCGATGCTCTCGGGGGTGATCTTGACCAGCTCCGCCAGTGGATCCTGCAGGCGCCGCGCGATCGAGACCGCGCCGCGCAGGCTGACGTCGAGCCCGGGGAATTCCTTTGCCGCCAGCTCGGAGGCCGAGTAGACCGAGGCGCCGGCCTCGGAGACCACCACCTTGGTGGGCTTCGGCCCCTCGAGAAGCTTCAGCGTGTCGCCGACCAGCCGCTCGGTCTCGCGGCTGGCGGTGCCGTTGCCGATGGCGATGAGCTCGACACCGTGGCGCTTCACCAGCCGGGCGATCTCGGCCTGCGCGCCGCGCACGTCGTTCTTGGGCTGGAAGGGGTAAAGCGTCGCGGTTTCAAGCAGCTTGCCGGTGGCATCGACCACCGCCGCCTTGACGCCGGTGCGGAGGCCGGGATCGAGCCCCAGCGTCGCCTTGGCGCCGGCGGGCGCGGCCAGCAGCAGATCCTTGAGGTTGCGCGAAAACACCCGGATGGCCTCTTCGTGGGCACGGCGGCGCAGGTCGGTCATCAGGTCGACATACATGGTCAGGCTGAGCTTGACCCGCCATGTCCAGCCCGCCGCCTCGCGCAGCCATTTGTCGCCGGGCGCCTCGCCGGGAATGCCGATGGCCTGCGCGATGATGCCGAGCGCCCGGGTCGGGCCGGTCTCGGGCTCGGGCGCAATGTTGACGGTCAGGATCTCTTCCTTGGAGGCGCGCAGGATCGCCAGCGCCCGGTGCGCCGGGATATCCGACCATTTCTCCGAATGGTCGAAATAGTCCAAGAACTTGGCCCCGGCCTGCTCCTTGCCTGGCTGTACCGTGGCGGAAATCACCGCCTCCTCCTTCATGAAAGAGCGCAGCCGCCCCAGCAGGTCCGCATTCTCGCTCAGCTCCTCTGCGAGGATGTCGCGCGCGCCCTCGAGCGCCGCCTTCACCGTCTCGACGTTCTCGCCAAGATAGCCTTCGGCCAGCGCCTGCGGGTCGGCGGAGCGATCCTCGGTGATGGCGCGCAGCAGCGGTTCGAGCCCGTTCTCGCGCGCGATCATCGCCTTGGTGCGGCGCTTGGGCTTGTAGGGAAGGTAGATGTCCTCGAGCGTGGCCTTGGTTTCGGCCTGCGCGATGGAGCGCGCCAGCGCGTCGGTGAGCTTGCCCTGTCCCTTGATCGACTCGAGGATCGAGGCGCGGCGGGCCTCCATCTCGCGCAGATAGACCAGCCTGTCGCCGAGCGTGCGCAGCTGGGTGTCGTCGAGCCCGCCGGTGACCTCCTTGCGGTAGCGCGCCACGAAGGGCACCGTGGCGCCCCCGTCGAGAAGCTCGACCGCGGCGCTGACCTGTTTGGGGCTGGCGGCGATCTCGGTGGCAATGGTGCGGGCGATGCGCTCGGCGGTCTGGTCCAAGGGGAGCCTCCTGTCACTCGGGAGGATCGTCATAGCGCGCCGCCCGGCCAGCGCCAAGGGCGCGCGGCGCGGCAGGTGGGTTTCCCGCCGAACCGGGCAGGGGCGCGGCGCGCCTTGGCACCGCGCCATCGCTGTTTGGCCTTACATCGGGGCGACGTAGGAGCCGAAGAGACGCCGGCAATCCTCGGGGGCGAGCAGGCAGGCGACCGGCGCCTCGGCACCGGTTCCACGGTTCAGCGCGTGCATCAGCAGATGCGCGCCGGAGGGGTCGCCAAGGAACGACCGGTCGAGAAGATCGGTCTTCTGCACGCCTTCTTCGGCCTCGTAGATCACCTCGTCTTCCTTGATCGTCGCTTCGATGCTCAGCTCGGCGAGGGTCTCGGGATCGACCTCAAGCGGATCGTCCGACAGGATGACAAAATCCGCCAGCTTGCCGACCTCGATCGAGCCCTTTTGGTCTTCCTCGAAATGCTGCCACGCCGGCCAGATGGTCAGCGATTTCAGCCCGTCCATGACGCTGACCCGCTGCGCCGGTCCGAGGATGTCGCCCGAGCGGGTGCGCCGGGTCACCGTGGCCGAGAGGATCCGCATGCTGTTGGGGAAGGCCACCGGCGCGTCGTGATGCGAGCCGAACATCATTCCGCGCGAGCGCACCCAGCCGGTGGGAGAGATGTTCTCGGCATTGACCGGCCCGACGGTGTGATCGCGGTGCCAGTCGCCCCAATAGAAGGTGTGCATCGGGAAGAGCGAGGGAAACACTCCCAGCGCCTGCATCCTGTCCACCTGATCCTCGCGCAGGAACTGGCCGTGGATCAGCACCGGACGGTTGGTCGGGGGGCCGTATTTCTCCTCCGCCGCCCCGATTGCCGCGAGCAGCATGTCCGAGGCACCCTCGCCGTTGGAATGGGTGAGGATCTGGAAGCCGTGGCCAAAACACCAGTCTACCGCGTCGGTCACCTGCTCCATGGTGATCGCGGAATAGCCCTTGTACCCCGGAGGGTAGTCGCCCACCGGATCGTAATAGGGGCGGTCGCGCAGCGCGGTGAACCCCTGCGGCGAGCCGTCGATGGTCAGCTTGCAGCCGCCCACCCGCACGTTTCCATCATAGTCCATCGACGCGGTCTGCTCGATGAAGTCCCGCGCTTCGAGCACGTCGGGAAAGGCCACCACGTCAATCGGCAGCTCGCCCATGGCGTCGATCGCCTTGAGCGCGGCGACGTTCCCGGCGCTCGACCGGCCCTCCTGCCCGGTGGTGTAGCCAAAGCGGGCCCACATCTCGGCACCGGCCTTGGCAAAGGTGTTGAACCCCTCCTGTCCGAGCTGGCTCAGAAGCGGCACCAGCGTGCCGAAGAAGGCGTATTCCTCCAGCACACCGTTGGGCCGACCGTCCTCGCCGCGGCGGATGACCCCGCCCGGCGGGTTTTCCGACGCGTCGGTGATCCCGCCGATTTCCAGTGCCTTCGAATTCGCCACGCCGATGTGCCCCGACTGATGGATGATCAGGATCGGCACCTCGGAAGAGACCGCGTCCAGCTCGTCTCGCGTCGGGTGCCGCAGCTCGGCCATCTGCGCGTTGTCATAGCCAAAGCCGATGACAAGGTTCACCGTGTCGACAACCTCCGGGTGCTCTTCCATCCAGTCGCGCAGCCCCTGCTGCAGGCTGGGAATGTCGGACACCTCGCCATCGGGCGGCGCCAGCATGTTTGCCGAGAGCGCCTGGATCCCGCCCAGCACCACGTGGCCGTGGCTGTCGACGAAGCCCGGCAGCATGGTGCGGCCCGCCAGATCGAAGCTCTCGGTGGCGTCGCCGCGAAGCGCCTCGATCTCGGACAGTGTCCCCACCGCGAGAATGCGCCCGTCGCGCACCGCCACCGCCTCGGCGCGGGGGGCGGTATCGTCGATGGTGAGGATCGGGCCACCGGAATAGATCGTGTCGGCGATCTCCTGTGCAGACAGCAAACCGGGCGAACCGGCGGCGAGAAGTGCGGCAAGCGAGGCACCAAGAAGCGTGCGGGAAAGCATCTGGTCAAACTCCTGATCAATGGGGCGCCCACACGGAGCAAGTGGACGGAATTGTGAGACAGTGTTCTCCCAAGACGATGGCATGGTCTTTGATTCAGCTCACGCAGTTTTCAACCATTGCGGACAAAGCGTGAGGGAAAGCACAGCTTTCCCGGAAAGAACTGGCCTGCGTCGTCGCGCGCCATATGTTGAAGGCCACTCCGGTGGCCGACCCGTCGGAGCCTGTTGAACCTGTCGCGTGAGGGACCCATGTCCGCCTTCGTTCCGCCCACGATCACCCCGCCGGTCAAGCCGCTCGGCATGCTGGCCAGCGTGCGCGAGGCGCGGCGCAACGTGCTCAGCATCATCCCCGGCATCGCCTATACCCAGCCCATCGTTACCGGCACCACCGGCCCGTCGCGCTGGCACATGGTGCAGGGCCCCGAGGGGATGAAGCGGATCTTTCTCGACAACGTTGGCAACTACCCGAAATCCGAGGTCATGCTGCGCATGCTGCGCCCGGCGGTGGGCAATTCGCTGTTCACCTCCGAAGGTGCGCAGTGGCGCTGGCAGCGCCGCGCCATCGCGCCGGTCTTTGCCGCCCGCAACGTCGAGGCGCTGGCGCCGGTGATGACCGAGACCGCCGCCCGGGCCGCCGGCCGGCTGGCCGCGAGCGGCGGTGAGGCCGAACTGGTCAAGGAGATGCTCTCGGCCACCTTCGACGTGATCTGCGACGTGGCGCTCTCGGGGCGCGAGCATTTTGATGCCGATCTCTACGGCGAGGCCATCACCAAGTACTTCCTCACCGTGGGCCGCGCCTCGCTGCTGGATTTCCTCGAGATGCCGATCTGGGTGCCGCGCCCCGGCGAGTTCCTCGGACGCGGCGCGGTCAAGACCATGCATCGCATGGTCTCGGCGGCGATCAACGACCGCAGGAAACAGGGCGCCGGCCCGCTCGACGACCTGCTCGATCACATGCTGCGCGCCAAGGATCCCGAGACCGGGCGCACCATGTCGCCGCAGGATCTGCTGCACAACATGCAGTTCTTCATCGTCGCCGGCCACGAGACCACGGCGCTGGCGATTTCCTGGGCGCTCTACCTTCTGGCCAACGACGCGCAGGCGCAGGAGCGCGCCCGCGAAGAAGCCCGCGGCGTGTTGGGCGAGCGTGCGGCAGAGGGCCGAGACCTCGATGTCATGCCCTATATCGAGCAGGTGCTCGACGAGGCGATGCGGCTCTACCCGCCGGTGGGGATGCTGGCGCGCAACGTGCTCGACGATGACGAGATCTACGACCGCGACATCCGCCCGGGTGAGACGGTCTTCGTCAACACCTACGCGCTGCACCGGCACGAGGATCTCTGGGAGCGCCCGCAGGCCTTCGACCCCGACCATTTCTCGCCCGCCGCGCGCGAGGGCCGCGACCGCTACGCCTATCTGCCCTTCGGCGCCGGGCCGCGGGTCTGCGTGGGGGCGAACTTCGCGATGATGCAGGCGCAGATCATCCTCGCCACGCTGGTCGCGCGCTTCCGCTTCGCCCCGGCCGGTGCGGTGCCCGAGCCGATCATGCACATGACCGTGCGCCCCGAGCCGGGAGTGACACTGCAAGTGCAGCCGGTCTGATCATGGCCGGCCGGACGCGCTGTGCTTCGCGCTCATGGCCGCACGCAGCGCAGCGGATGAGCGGCTCTTCGCCCGGATCGCCAAAAATGGATATCAGGCTTTGCTTTCCCCGCCTCTGCAGCGTAAAGCGCCAAGCAATGCGGCGCGTCTGTCGCGGGTCTCCAAAAAATTAACGGATTTCGGAGCCAGCCCTGTTCTCCCATCGCGTTTAAGTTTAACCGCTCCGAATTATGAGAGCGAGGCACGAGGTTTATGCATGTCCAGAAGCCGTGATAGCTATCATCATGGTCAGCTTCGGGAGGCCCTGATCAAGGCGGCCGACGATATTCTGCATGAGAGCGGGCTCGAGGGGTTTTCCCTGCGCAAGGCCGCAGCCCGCGCCGGCGTGTCGCCCGGGGCACCGGCGCACCACTTCAAGTCCGTCACCGGCCTGCTGACCGCGGTCGCCGTGCTCACGCTCGACGAGCTGGCCGAGCGGATGCGGGCGGTGCCGACGGAGCTGTCGCAGGCCGCGCGGGTGCGCGAGCTGGCCTCGATCTACGTGCGCTATTCCATCGAATATCCCGGCCGGCTTCAGGTCACCTATCGCCGGGCGCTGATCGACCGCCGCGATCCTGAATTCCTGCGGTCCTCCGGCGAGGCCTTCGGGCAGTTCTTCACTGCCGCCGCGCTCTACCACGGCGTCCCTGTGCCCACCCGCGAGACGGCGGCCGAGATCCATCCGCAGCTGCTGCTCGACTATGCGACCGTGCAGGGCATGGCGCTGACCGGTGCCGAGGGTAACTGGCGCTTCATCGTGTCGCCGGAGGATCCACAGGGCGATTTCCTCAGGCGCATCCTGCCTATGCTGGTCGAGGCGCGCTGGCCCGACAAGCCCGGGGGCTGAGCCGCCCGGAGGTTCCCTTCGCGCCGGATCCGGGTCACCATGGCGCGAGCAGGAGGAGACCGATGGCCCGACTTCCAGACCGCCCCGCGCATTCGTGGCGCGACGACCCGACCGTTCCCGCATTCGACGATACCCGGCCGATCGCGGTCATGGACGGCGCCTGCGTGCTCTGCTCGTGGGGCGCCCGCAGCATTGCGCGGCTCGACCGCGAGGAGGCGTTTCGCATCTGCCCTGTGCAGTCGCCGCTCGGCACCGCGCTGGTGCGGCATTTCGATCAGGATCCGGAGGATCCTCAGACCTGGCTGTTTCTCGATCAGGGGCAGGCCTGGTCGGGGATGGACGCGATCATCCGCATCGGCGAGCGACTCGGCGGTATCGGACGGTCGGCGAGCCTGATGCGCGGGCTGCCAGCGCCGCTGCGCGACTGGCTTTACCGGCGCATTGCCTTCAACCGCTACCGCTTCGGGCGCACCGACATGTGCGCTCTGCCCGACGAGGCGCTGCAGCGTCGATTGATCGACTGAACAATCGATTCCACCGGGCTTCCCTTTGCCGGTTCTGCTGTGGGTGACCGCACCTCTTGAGGCGAGGGGGGTATCCCTATAGTAATGTAGTTGATATGGAATCAATCAGAGCGTGTCTTATTTTCTGTCACGGCGGCGAAAAAAAGATGCTCCTGATGCCTCCGTGCGCTAATATCCTGTCCGGGAGGATCACATGCCATACACGAATAGAGAGGGGCTGCGCCCCATCTACGCGCATTCCGAGCGCGAAACCGAACTGCTTGCCGAGGTCGAGGAGCTCGAGAGCGAGCTTCGTGCCTTTGTTGCCGTGGCGCTGCAGCACGGCATGCGGGATTACTGCGAGACACGCCATCCCGAGCTGACCCGCGAGATCGAGGCCGGCATTCAGCGCTCGCGCGAGCGGGCCGAGATGAAATACGCCAAGATCCTTGCGCAGATCCTGCGGGTGCCGGGGCTTCATGCCACACGCGGCGAGACCGAAGAGCGGACCTATTACCGGACCGCCGAGGACAACGTCGCCTATATCGAGCACTCTCTGCAGAAGAAGCGCTTTATCCTGAATGGCATCTGGGTGGCGCCAGCCTATCGCGGCAAGGGCATCGCCCATCGCATCCTGCGCCGTCTGGTCGAGGCCGCCGACGAGGCCGATTTCGGCATCGCTCTGGATCACGAGCCGTTTGGCGAGGAGGGGCTGAGCCGCGAGGATCTGGTGGCGTTCTACAACCGCCACGGCTTCCAGCAGCATGCCGGCAAGGCCGAGGGGATGTTCCGCTTCCCGCGCACCCCGCTCGACCTTTATGCACGGCCGCATCTGGTCTGAGGCCGGACCAACGTTCTTGCCCATCGGGCCCGCGCGGTGGCGCGGGCCTTTTTCGTTACGGTGTCTTTACGGCGCACCATCACCCTGAGCGCCGGCCGGCGACCGCATCGCGCGCCGGCTGCAAAAAAAAGCGCCCGCCGGCCTGACCGACAAAGCCGGGGCCGACGGGCGACAGGGAGCAACTTTCGGCTCAGCGTGCCAGTGGCAGCTCGCGCAGCATCAGCGAGGCGAGGCAGGCCAGCAGGGCGGCACCGGCGGCAATCCAGAACACCGGGTGCAGCGCCTGGCTGATGCTCTCCATCACCAGCATCTGCGCGTCATGCGGCAGCGCGCGCACCATATCGGCGCCGATGCTGCGCACGCCGCCATCGCCCATGCCCGGCACCTGACCCTCGAGCGAGCGCGAGAGCTGGGTGCTGAACAGCGCACCGAAGGCCGCGGTGCCCACCGCGCCGCCGATCAGGCGGAACATGTTGGCGCTCGCTGTGCCGACCCCCAGCATCGAGACCGGGATCGCGTTCTGGATCGCCGCCACGCCGATGGCAAAGACCGGGCCGAGGCCAAGCCCGATGCCGACCATCGACAGCGCGATCAGCCAGAGCGGGCTGTCGACCGAGAGCGAGGTCATCGACAGCAGCGACAGCGACAGCACGGCGGTCGAGACCACCGGCAGGAACTTGTAGCGCCCGGTCTTCGCCATGAAGCGCCCGGACAGGATCGAGGCCGATAGCAGCCCGCCCATCATCGGAACGAGAAACAGCCCCGAGGAGGTCGGCGAGATGCCCTTCACCACCTGCAGGAAGAACGGCAGGAAGGTGATGGTGCCGAACATCGCCATGCCGACGAGGATGCCGACCGAGTTCATCACCACGAAGGTGTTGTTGGAAAACAGGCTCATCGGCAGGATCGGCTCTTCTGCGCGGCGCTCGACCCGGATGAAGAGCGCGAAGGCACTGAGCGCGATCACCGCAAGCGCCAGCAGTTGCGGGCTGGTCCAGGCAAACACCGTGCCGCCGGTGTTCGAGATCAGCACAAGCGAGGCCAGCAGCGTCGCCAGCAGCGCGCCGCCAGCATAGTCGACCGACTTGCGCGAGCGGTCGCTGCGCCGGGGCAGGGCGATGCCCAGAACGATGAAGGCCAGCGCGCCGACGGGGAAGTTGACGAAGAAGATCCAGTGCCAGCTCAGGTTCTGCACCAGGAAGCCACCGAGCAGCGGGCCGATGACGGTCGAGATGCCGAAAGCCGCGCCCAGCACCGCCTGCGCCTTGCCGCGCTCGCGCGCCGGCAGCAGGTCGCCCACCAGCGCCATGCAGGTGACGATCAGCCCGCCGCCGCCGGCGCCCTGGATGATCCGGCCCGCGATCACCATGCCCATGCTGGTGGCCATGCCGCAGATCACCGCGCCGAGGATGAACACGCCGATGCCCCATTGCAGCACCATCTTGCGGCCGTAGAGATCGCCCAGCTTGCCCGCCACCGGCGCGCCGATGGTCGAGGCCAGCAGGTAGGCTGTCATCACCCAGGTGATCTTGTCCATGCCGCCGAGGTCGGCGACCATCACCGGCAGGGCGGTCGACACGATGGTCTGACCGAGCGAGGCGAACAGCAGCGTTGCCGCGACCGCGCTGAGGACAAGCTTGATCGGAACCGGCTCGGCGCTCGCTGCGGGGGGCGGCATGTCGGTCGCGGCTTGGTCTATGGCCGTCATTCAAGTATCTCCACGAAAACTGTGCGGGCCGAGGGGCGGGCGCAACGGTCTGCAAACTGGCGCCGGCGTGCCCCTTGGGTCAAAATGGTCTGGGTCTTATATCTGTGCTTATGGCATATATATGTCAATAGCACATAATTGCGCGAGGCAGCTTTGAGCCGACGAGACGAGATACTGAAGGACGGCCTCGAACGGGCGGGGATCGAGCGCGACGTGTCGCAGGCGGCGCTCGACGTGGACGCCGTGCTGCAGCGCTGGCGGCGGCGGGTGATGAAGCGCGATTTCGGCCATAAGGCCTTGCGCGACCTCGATCTTCCCATCGATCTCGCACAGCTCGACGTGCTGATGGCGGTGCGCGCGCCGGCCAACGAGTTCGGCGACGAAGAGGCCTCTTGCGAGACCACCGTGGGCACCGTCGCGGTGCGGCTCAGCATCGACCCCTCGCGCGCCAGCCGCATCAGCACCGACCTGATCCGCCGCGGCCTCGTGCAGCGCGCCGTCAGCCAGCAGGACGCCCGCCGCGCAGTGCTCGAGCTGACCGAGGCCGGGGCCCGCATCGTCGAGGCCGTCCGGACCTACAAGCTCCTGGTTCTGGGGTCTTTCTTCCGCGACTGGACGATGGACGAGATCCAGACCTTCCTGCCGCTTCTGGCGCGGTTCAGCGAGTGGTCGGAGCGCGCCGAACAGCCCAGCGGCCCGGTCGAGAGCGAGATTGCCGAATTGCGCGGCAGCCTTGCGGGGATCGTCGCCGAAGAGGGCTGAGCCCGCCGATTTCCTGCCCGCAGGCGGCTTGCCACCGAGCCGTCCCCGAGTCCCGGGCAGGAAGCCGCGCAATCTCACGATTGTGATATTTTCCCCGTGCACCGGGCGGCCGGAGAATCTAAAGGATCGGCCAAAACGAGTGCGCGTGCGAGTCGCGCCCAGACATACGAGAGCAGGAGCACGCATCCCGGTGCCAGCAGACGTTACCCGAGACCGAGGCGCCCGCGCATCGGTGGCGGTCAAACCGTTCCAGGTCCGCGGTCGATTCATGACCGCCATCGCCCTCCGGATCGAGAGCGACCAGTTCGACGACGCCTTCTTCGAGGCCATCGATGAGCAGATCACCAAGGCGCCGCAGCTGCTGCTCGACGCGCCTTTGGTGCTGGATTTCTCCAAGGTGCCGGAGTTTGCCGACAGCGCCGCGCTGGCCGATCTGGTGGCCAAGCTTCGCAGCCGCAACATGCTGGTCTTCGGGGTGCAGAACACCACCGATCCCCAGCTCGAGGCGGCGGACGGGCTCGGCCTGATCCCGGTGCGCATCGGTCGCGACGGCCCGGCCCCCGAGGCCAAGCCCGCGCGCAAGAGCAAGGTCGACCGGCTGCTGCCGCCCGACAACAAGGTCATCACCAAGCCGGTCCGCTCGGGCCAGCTCGTGGTGGCCGAGCGCGGTGATCTGACGGTGATCGGCCCGGTGTCGTCCGGCGCCGAGCTGGTGGCGGCGGGCAACATCCATGTCTACGGGCCGCTGCGTGGCCGGGCCATGGCGGGCTGCCACGGCGACGAGGGCGGGCGGATCTTCTGCCGCGCGCTGCACGCCGAGCTTCTGGCGGTCGCCGGGCTCTACAGGACAAGCGAAAGTATCGAGGACGAGCTGCGCGGCAGAGCCGTGCAAATTTTCCTTAAAGACGAACGACTATGTGTGGAGGCGCTCGGATGACGACGCAACTCAAGGACGAGGCGCCGCTGGGCCGGATCATCGTGATCACCTCGGGCAAGGGCGGGGTGGGCAAGACCACCTCTGCCGCCGCGATCTCGGCAGGACTGGCACAGCAGGGGCACAAGACCGTGGTGATCGACTTCGACGTCGGCCTGCGGAATCTCGACATGATCATGGGATGCGAACGCCGCGTGGTGTTCGATTTCATCAACGTGATCCAGGGCGACGCGCGGCTCAAGCAGGCGCTGATCAAGGACAAGCGCCTTGATACGCTGTTCATCCTGCCGACCTCGCAGACCCGCGACAAGGACGCGCTGACGCAAGAGGGCGTCGAGGCGGTGCTGAACGAGCTCAAGGAAGAGTTCGACTACATCATCTGCGACAGCCCGGCGGGCATCGAGCGCGGCGCCCAGCTGGCGATGTATTTCGCCGACGAGGCCGTGGTCGTGACCAACCCCGAGGTCTCCTCGGTGCGCGACAGCGACCGCGTGCTCGGCCTGCTGAGCAGCAAGACCCAGCGCGCCGAGAAGGGCGATGGCGAGCCGGTCAAGGCGCGCATCCTGCTGACCCGCCACGATCAGTCCCGGATCGACAAGGGCGAGATGATGACCGTCGACGACGTGCTTGAGATCCTCGCGGTGCCGCTGCTGGGGATCATCCCCGAGAGCCAGGCGGTGCTGCGCGCCTCCAACGTCGGCACGCCGGTGATCCTCGACGAGCCGTCCCCGGCGCAGACCGCTTACAAGGACGCGGTGTCGCGGCTGCTTGGCGAAGAGATCGAGATGCGCATCGAGAGCGAGCGCAAGCCGGGCCTGTTTCAGCGGCTGTTCGGACGGTCGGCATGAGCCTGTTCGGTTTCTCTCTCAAACCCCGCCGTCCCAAGACGGCCCAGACCGCGCGGGACCGCTTGCAGCTTCTGCTCGCCCACGAGCGCGGGCAGGGCTCGGGCACGCCCGACTACCTGCCGCAGCTGCAGAACGACCTGATCGCGGTGATCCGGAAATATATCGATGTCGCCGATGACGAGGTCGATATCCGGATGGAGCGCGACGACGACGTCTCCAGCCTCGAGATCAACATCGATCTCCCCTCGGCCGAGGACAAGGCGGCGAAGCCCGCCAGAAAGCGCTAAGCGCCTAGCCTGATCCACAAACCGCCCGCGTCCCCCAGCGACGCGGGCGGTTTTCCTTTTGCCAAGCCTCGCTCAGCCGGGCTGGTCGACCATGTCGGCGGCGTCGATCCCCGCCACGCTCACCGGTGTCTTCATCGCATCGCGGCGGAAGGGCTCGCCCAGTTCCTGGTTGATCATTGCCTCGATCAGCGTGGTGGTGCCGCTCTCCATCTGCGCCTTGATCGCGGTGCTCAGCGCCTGGGTCAGCTCGTCCATTGTCCGCGCAACCACGCCCTTGAGACCGCAGGCCCTGGCGATGCCGGCATAGCTCACCTGCGTGTCGAGCTCGGTGCCGACGAAATTGTCGTTGAACCACAGGGTCGAGTTCCGCTTCTCGGCCCCCCACTGGTAATTGCGGAAGACGATCTGGGTGATCGCCGGCCACTCGCCGCGGCCGATGGCCGTCAGCTCGTTGACCGCGATGCCGAAGGCGCCGTCGCCGGCAAAGCCGACCACCGGCACGTCGGGGCAACCGATCTTGGCGCCGACAATGGCCGGCAGGCCGTAGCCGCAGGGGCCGAAGAGGCCGGGGGCGAGGTATTTCCGACCCGCCTCGAAGGAGGGGTAGGCGTTGCCGATGGCGCAGTTGTTGCCGATGTCCGATGAGATGATGGCCTCGCGCGGCAAGGCCTGCTGGATCGCGCGCCAGGCCATGCGCGGGCTCATCCAGTCGGGCTTGTCGGCGCGGGCGCGTTCGTTCCACGTCGTTCCCGGATCGTCCTCCTCGTGATCCATCGAGGAGAGCTGCTGCGCCCATTTCGACTTGGTCTCGGCGATCTTCGCTTTTCGTGCCTCGCGGCCCGCGTCGCCGGCGCTGTCCGAGAGCTGCGCGAGGATGCCGTTTGCCACTTTCGCCGTGTCGCCCACGATGCCCACGCTGACTTTCTTGGTCAGGCCGATGCGGTCGGGGTTGATGTCGACCTGGATGATCTTGGCACCCTGCGGCCAGTAGTCGATGCCATAGCCGGGCAGGGTGGAGAACGGGTTGAGGCGGGTGCCGAGGCAGAGCACCACGTCGGCCTCGGCGATCAGCTCCATTCCGGCCTTGGAGCCGTTATAGCCCAGCGGCCCGGCAAAGAGAGGATGCGAGCCGGGGAAGGCGTCGTTGTGCTGGTAGCCGACGCAGACCGGCGCATCGAGGCGCTCGGCCAGCGCCATGGAGGCGCTGATGCCGCCGGCGCTCAGCACCACGCCGGCCCCGTTCAGGATCACCGGGTTCTGAGCCTCCGAAAGCAGCGCCGCGGCGCGGCTGACCGAGGCCTCGCCGCCCGGCGAGCGCTCGAACTCGATCGGTTCGGGCAGCTCGATGTCGACGACCTGGGTCCACATGTCGCGCGGGATGTTGAGCTGCGCCGGTGCCGAGAGCCGCTTGGCCTGGGCGATGACCCGGGTCAGCACCTCGGCCACGCGGGAGGGATCGCGCACCTCTTCCTGATAGGCGACCATGTCCTCGAAGAGTTTCATCTGCTCGACCTCCTGAAAGCCGCCCTGACCGATGGTCTTGTTGGCGGCCTGCGGGGTCACCAGCAGCAGCGGCGTGTGGTTCCAGTAGGCGGTTTTCACGGCGGTGACGAAATTGGTGATGCCGGGGCCGTTCTGGGCGATCATCATGCTCATCTTGCCGGTGGCGCGGGTGTAGCCATCGGCCATCATCCCGGCCGAGCCTTCATGGGCGCAGTCCCAGAAGGTGATCCCGGCCTTGGGGAAGAGATCCGAGATCGGCATCATGGCCGAGCCGATGATGCCGAAGGCGTGGCGGATGCCATGCCTCTGCAAGACCTTCACAAAGGCTTCCTCGGTTGTCATCTGCATGTCTGTTCCTCCCATGCTCGCCGGACGGTGATCCGTCATCAGTCTGCCGCGCGTCGTCTCCTCGGCGGACGCGCTGCCCGTGGCAGCCTGTCACGGCGCCATGGCTGGCGATGTTGCCGTGTCCGGCCCCGGCTTTCAATGGGGCAGGCCCGAGGCCGGTGCCGTGGGCGGGCGCCCCCGTTGACCGCTGCCGGCGGGCCGATGAGCGCAAGACGGGCGCGGGCTGGCTGCCCGGGGGCGCATGCGCAAAATGCAAGGCCGCAATCCCGTGGCCGGATACCGGTTGCGCACTGGCGCCCTGGCGTGACAATGGAACGGTCGCCGATGCCTTTTGTCGTGTTTTCGGTGTCTTGATTGATCCCGGCGAGAGGCCCAGAGTTGCAGGGACAGTCCGGAGGTGAGGGGCAAGCGTGCCAGGAATGATGACACTCATAAGCAGCGGCGATCTGCGAACCGTTCTCGGCGGCGCTGATCTGGGCAAGCTGTGCCTGTCGCTCGACGAGGCGGACGGCGCAGGCGCCTTTGCGCTGCTCGACACGTTCGACGCGCAGGTCGCGGCGGCGGGCCTGCTGCTGGTGCTGACCGATGACGGGCTGCATCTTCTGGGGCGGGCCGAGGCGCTGGTGCAGACGCGCGCCGAGCCGGACTTCATCGCCAGCATGCCCGCGGGCCCAGTGACCGAAGCGCTGGCGGGGATCGTCTCGCCGCTGCGCACCCTGATGACCGTGGCCGAGGGCAGGCTCTCGCGGCAGGGGCTGCGGGTGCTCGACGACCACCGCAAGACCCACCTGCGCGGCACGCTCTGGGTGTTCGATGCGGACAAGGGCCGGATCGTTTCACTCTCGGCGATGACGGCCCTGCGCGGCTACGACAAGACGCTTGGAAAGGTCGATGCGGCGCTCGGTGCGGCAGCGGGCAAGGGCAAGCGCAAGGTCGCGACCACGCTCGAGGCCAGCGCGGTGCTGCGCGGCGAGGATCCGGCGCTGATCGGCAAGACCCGCATCGTGATGACGCC
>NZ_JBYNAH010000118.1:0-6283 GCF_059781815.1 Salipiger sp.
GGAGAGCGCCCCTGGCTTCTCTTCGTCAAAAATACTCCCGCCGGAGGCAGGCCGGACGAACGGGCCGGGCGCGGCGATCGAGGTCGTCGCTGGTGGCGTCGCGGCAGGTGGTCGCTGCGGGGTTGCAATCGGGCAGGGCGGCTCGCAAACATGAGGGTCCGTAAGTCTGGAAGGAGTCTGGGACGTGGATCTCGAGAAAGCCGCGCGCGACGTGCGCGAAAACGCCTACGTGCCCTATTCGCGCTTCAAGGTGGGGGCGGCGCTGCGTGCGCCCTCGGGCAGGATCTATGCCGGCTGCAATGTTGAGAATGTCGCCTACCCGGAGGGCACCTGCGCCGAGGCTGGCGCCATCGCCGCCATGGTCGCCGCTGGTGAGACCGAGATCGTCGAGGCCTATGTCATCGCCGACAGCGCCCACCCGGTGCCGCCCTGCGGCGGCTGCCGGCAGAAGCTGGCGGAGTTCGCCAAGGGCGACACCCGCGTGACGCTGGCCACGGTCGACGGCGGCACGCTCGAAACCACCGTGGCCGAGCTGCTGCCCGGCGCCTTCGGCGCGGACCACATGGATCGCACGTGATGGACGCGCGCACCGTCATTGCCGCCCTCAGACGGGGCGAGGAGCCGGCCACCGAGGGGCTGCGCTGGTTCGCGAAGGGCCTCGCCGATGGCCGGGTCAGCGATGCCCAGGCCGGGGCCTTCGCCATGGGCATCTGCCTGCGCGGGCTGACCGAGGAGAACCGCGTCGCGCTGACGCTGGCGATGCGCGACTCGGGCCATGTCATGCGCTGGGATCTCGACGGGCCGGTGCTCGACAAGCATTCCACCGGCGGCATCGGCGATTGCGTCTCGCTGGTGCTGGCCCCGGCGCTGGCCGCCTGCGGCTGCTATGTCCCGATGATCTCGGGCCGTGGCCTCGGCCATACCGGCGGCACGCTCGACAAGCTCGACGCCATCCCCGGCTACATCGTCGCCCCAGACGAGGCGCGTTTCGACCGGGTGGTGCGCGAGGCGGGCTGTGCCATCGTCTCGGCCAGCGCCGAGATCGCCCCGGCCGACCGCCGGCTCTACGCCGTGCGCGATGTCACCGCCACGGTGGAGAGCCTCGACCTGATCACATCCTCGATCCTCGCCAAGAAGCTGGCGGCGGGGCTGCAGGGGCTGGTGCTCGACGTCAAGGTGGGCTCGGGCGCCTTCATGAAGACCGACGCCGAGGCGCGGAGGCTGGCCGAGGCGCTGGTCTCGACCGCCAACGCCGCGGGCTGCCCGACCACCGCCTTCGTCACCGACATGAACCAGCCCATCGCCCCGGCGCTGGGCAATGCGCTCGAGGTCGACGCCGCGATGGGCGTGCTGACCGGGCGCGACAAGGGCCCGCTTTATGATCTGACGCTGGCGTTGGGCGCGGCGCTCTTGGAGGGCGCCGGGTTCGACACCCCCGAGGCGCGGCTGCGAGAGGCGCTCGAGAGCGGCGCCGCGGCGGAGCGCATGGGGCGGATGGTCTACGGGCTCGGCGGCCCGGTGGAGTTTGTCGAGAACTGGGGGCGCTTCCTGCCCGAGGCCACTGTGATCCGCGAGGTGCCGGCGCCCGAGGCCGGCCACGTGGCGGCAATCGACGGCGAGGCGTTGGGCTTGGCTGTGGTCCGCCTTGGGGGCGGGCGCACCGTCGAGACCGACATGATCGACCCGGCGGTGGGCCTGTCGGACGTGGTGCGGCTCGGCGCGCGGGTCGAGACGGGCATGCCGCTGGCGCGGGTCCACGCGGCGCGCGAGGATCAGGCCGACGAGGCGGTGCGCGTGGTGCAGGCGGCGATCTCGCTGGGCGCGGCGGCAAAGCCCGGGCCGCTGGTTCGGGAGCGCGTCGGATGAGGGCGTTTCTCGTGGTGATGGACAGCGTCGGCATCGGCGGCGCGCCCGACGCGGCGAGCTACTTCAACGACGGTCAGCCCGACACCGGCGCCAACACGCTGCTGCACATCGCCGAGGCCTGCGCGCGCGGTGAGGCCGAGCAGGGGCGTAGCGGGCCGCTGGCGCTGCCGGTGCTCGACAGGCTCGGGCTGGGGCGCGCGGTGGAGCTGGCGAGCGGCACGCTGCCGCCGGGACTGGGCGCCGCGCCGCAGGGGCGCTGGGGCGCCGCGACGGAGAGCTCGCGCGGCAAGGACACGCCCTCGGGGCATTGGGAACTGGCAGGGCTGCCGGTGCCGTGGGACTGGACCTATTTCCCCGACGAACAGCCGGCCTTCCCGCAGGCGCTGATCGAGGCGGTCTGCGAGATCGCCGGCACCGAGGGCACGCTGGCCAATTGCCACGGCTCGGGCACCGTCATGCTCGACCGTTTCGGAGCGGAGCACATCCGCACCGGCTGGCCGATCTGCTACACCTCCGCCGACAGCGTCTTCCAGATCGCCGCGCATGAGGCGCATTTCGGGCTCGAGCGGCTGCTCGATCTCTGCGAGCGCATGGCGCCGATGCTGCACGAGATGAAGGTGGGGCGGGTGATCGCGCGGCCGTTCGCTGGCGAGGAGGGCGCGTTCAAGCGCACCTCCAACCGGCACGATTACGCCATTCGCCCGCCGGAGCCGATCCTCACCAACTGGGTGCAGGAGGCGGGCCGGACGGTGCACGCGGTGGGCAAGATCGGCGACATCTTCTCGATGGAAGGCATCGATCACTTGCACAAAGGCGACGATGCCACGCTGATGGGCCATCTGTCCGAGCTTGTGGATAAAGCTGAGGAGGGATCGCTGACCTTCGCGAATTTTGTCGAGTTCGACAGTCTTTACGGCCACCGCCGCGATGTCTCGGGCTACGCCCGCGCGCTCGAGTGGTTCGACGCCGAGCTGGGCCGGCTGCTGCCGCGCTTGCGCGATGGCGACATCCTCGTGATCACCGCCGATCACGGCAACGACCCGAGCTGGAGCGGCACCGATCACACCCGCGAGCGGGTGCCGGTGCTGGTCGCCGGGGCCGGGGAGGGCGCGCTTGGGCAGGTGGCCTTTGCCAACGTTGCCGCAAGCATCGCCAAGCATCTGAACGTTCCCGCCCGCGGGCCGGGAAAATCATTCTTGTGAGGGAGTCCGGAATGGACGAGGAGCGTATCGCAGCCATACGGGGCTTGCCGAAAGTCGAGCTGCACCTGCATATCGAGGGTGCCGCACCGCCCGCCTTCATCCGCGGTCTGGCGCAGGAGAAAAAGGTCAGACTCGATGGCGTGTTCGATGAGCGCGGCGGCTACGCGTTCAACGATTTCGTGCACTTCCTGACGGTCTACGAGGCCGCCACCTCGGTGCTGAAGAGCCCCGAGGATTACGCCCGACTGACCACCGCCGTGCTCGAGGAATGCGCCGAGAACGGCGTGGTTTACGCCGAGACCTTCATCTCGCCCGACTTCTGCGGCGGAGGGGATCTCGGGGCGTGGCGTGAGTATCTTCATGCCATTCGGGAGGCCTCGGACACGGCTGAGACAAGCCTGGGGATAACTCTGAGGGGAATTGTCACCTGCGTGCGCCATTTCGGCCCCGAGACCGCCAAGCGCTCGGCGCTCTGCGCTGCAGAGACCGCCGGCGACTGGATCGTGGGCTTTGGCATGGGCGGGGACGAGAACCAGGGCAAGCAGAGGGACTTCGCCTATGCCTTTGATATGGCCCGCGAGGCCGGCTTGCGTCTGACCTCCCATGCCGGCGAGTGGCGCGGGCCGCGCGAAGTCGAGGACGCCATCACCGACCTGCGGGTCGAGCGCATCGGCCACGGGGTGCGCGCGATCGAGGATCTGGCGCTTGTGGACAAGCTTGTAGAGAACGGCATCGTGCTCGAGGTCTGCCCGGGGTCCAATGTCAATCTCGGGGTCTACCCGTCGCTCGGAAGACATCCGATCGAGAAGCTGCGCGAGCGCGGCGTGAAGGTGACGGTGAGCACCGACGACCCGCCCTTCTTCCACACCACCATGGCCGACGAGTACGAGGCGCTCGCGAAGACCTTCGGCTGGGACGAAGAGGTGTTTGCCGAGATCGCCCGGACCTCCACGGAGGCCGCGTTCTGCGACGAGGAGACCCGCAAGGCGGTGCTCAAGCGGCTGGGCGCCTGACGCCTGTTTGGCGGGCTGTGCCTGCCGCAACGGCAGCCGACGCGCCGGAACCCTGCGCCACGAGGGCGCGGGGCGTTGCGGCGCGGGGGCGCGAGGTCTAAGGAGGAAGGCGACCAAAGCGCAAGGAGCATCGGGGCCATGAAACAGCATCTTACCGTCGTCGATCACCCGCTGGTACAGCACAAGCTGACCCTGATGCGCGAGAAGGACAACTCGACCGCGTCCTTCCGCCAGCTCCTGCGCGAAATCAGCCTGCTGCTGGCCTACGAGGTCACCCACGAGCTGCCGGTGACCACCAAGCGCATCGAGACGCCGCTCTGCGAGATGGACGCGCCGGTGATCGAGGGCAAGAAGCTGGTGCTGGTGTCGATCCTGCGCGCCGGCAACGGCCTGCTCGACGGCATTCTCGAGCTGGTGCCGGCGGCGCGGGTGGGCTTTGTCGGGCTCTACCGCGATGAAGAAACGCTGAAGCCGGTGCAGTACTACTTCAAGGTGCCGAAGAACCTTGAGGATCGCTGCGTGATCCTTGTCGATCCGATGCTGGCGACGGGCAATTCCTCGGTCGCCGCGGTCGACCTGATGAAAGAGGCCGGCGCCAAGGACATCCGCTTCCTTTGCCTGCTCGCGGCCCCCGAGGGCGTCGCTCGGATGAAGGAGGCGCACCCCGATGTGCCGATCATCACCGCCGCGCTCGACGATCACCTGAACGAGAAAGGATATATCGTTCCGGGACTAGGGGATGCGGGCGACCGCATGTTCGGCACAAAATAAGCGGTCAGCGCGCTTTACAGAGCTATATTCATCGGGCATGATTCCGCCAATCCTGTGGGGGCAGACATGCGATTGAAAACTCTGGCGTTCCTTGCCATCACCACCGCAGCGGCGGGCGCCGGGTTCACACCGGCGCTGGCCCAGGGGGTCACCACCATCGACACGCCGGCCGAGCTGCCGCCGGCCAGTTTCACCGGCACGCAATATGCCGACAGCCAGGGCTGCGTCTTCGTGCGCGCGGGTTATGACGGGGCGGTGATCTGGGTGCCGCGGGTGACCCGCGACCGCGATCAGGTCTGCGGCTATCCGCCGACCTTCGGCAAGTCGACAGCGACCGCCGCCGCGCCGACGCCCGCACCAGCGCCGAAACCGACCGCGGCGCCTGCGCCGAAGCCCGCCGCCGTTGCCGCGGCGCCGGCTCCGACGCGCACCACCACCACCCGGACGACCACCACGCGCCAGCCGATGGAGACCGTGGCCTCGAAGCCGGCCACGCCTGCGCCACAGCGCGTGGTGAAGGCGCCGGCCTCCAAGCCGCCCTCGGCGCCGCCGCCGAAGACCGTGGTCAAGACCGTGCCTGCCCCGGTCACGACGCAGCTGCCGCGCGTTGCGACGCCGTCTCAGCTTTGCCCGCCGGGCGCCACCGGTACCATTCAGACCAACGGTCGCACCGTGCGTTGCGGCGTGCAGTCCAGCCCCTTCGTCACCGAAGTGCGCCGGGGCGAGGCTCCGAGCGCCGGCAAGAACGTCTATTACAATTACGGCAACGGACAGGGCAGCTGGGATGACAGCCGCGTCGTCGATCCGGGTGACGACCCGGTCGCGATGGCCGACCTCTCTCCCCGGTCGCAAACCCGGATCGTGCCGAAGCATGTCTGGGAGGCGCGCTCCGAGGTGCCGCCGGTGGTGCCGCCCGGGTATCGCCCCGCCTGGGAGGATGACCGGCTGAACCGCTACCGCGCGTGGCAGACCGTCGAGGGTTACTATGCCACCCAGCGGCGCTGGACCAATACCGTGCCGCGGGTCAACGACCTGAGCCTCAAGCGCATCCCGGCGCGCAACCCGCAGATCGCCTACCGCGACAGCGAGCCGGCGCCGTTGCCGGCGCAGATCATCGCCACCAGCGGCCGCACCGAGGCGCAGACGCGCCGCACCGGGGTGATCTCGACCCGCTCGACCCCGGCGGCCGAGGCTCCGGCCCGGAAGGCTGCCCCGGCCGCACGCTATGTCGAGATCGGGCTCTTCACCACCGAGGGCAAGGCCGATGCCGCCGCCGCGCGGCTGCGCAGCGCCGGGCTGCCGGTGCGCTACCTGCGCAGCGGCGAGACCCGCCGCGTCGTGGTCGGCCCCTACAGCGATCCGCGCGCGCTGCAATCGGCGCTGCGCCGGGTGCAGGGCACGGGCTACGTGCAGGCTTACCTGCGCTGACGG
>NZ_JBYNAH010000118.1:6293-15145 GCF_059781815.1 Salipiger sp.
CGCTGACGGTCTTGCATTGATGCTGGAACAGGGCCCCGCCGGAAACGGTGGGGCTTTTCTTTTGGGGGAAGGTCGGCCCAACGCCCGCGCTTGGGCGCGGGGCGCGGGCTGCCGTCAGCCGCCGCAGATCGCCTGAAGCCGCAGCCAGTCGGGGTCGGAGAGCACCGGGCGGCTGCCCTCGGCGGCGCGGGGGTCGGCCTCGATCAGCGCCACGGTGCTTTCGCCGGTGACGTCGCGGGCGAAGGCGTAGGGCGTGCTGCGCAGCTCGGCCGCCGCGAAGGCGCGCAGCATCGTGTCAGTGGGGACCGGCGTGCTGGGCTCGGTGAGCAGGGTCTCGGTATAGGCATCGAGCGCGGCATCGGGCAGGGCGCCGGTGGTTAGCAGCTTCAGCGTCGACCAGAGGCCGCTATGAGCGAGCAGGTCTCCCAGCGGGTCCGAGGCGCGGGCGCGCAGCGACTCCACCAGCAGATAGCCCGCGGCGATGTCGGGGTCGTCGTAATCCTCGATCAGCGCCCGGTTCATCAGGATCAGCCCGCCGGGCAGGTGGGCGGTGTCGCGTACCCCGTCGGGCAAGACCGCGAGGTCGTTGCGCCGGGCCTCGCCCAGCACCCGCTGTGCGAGGTGGCGCAGCGGCACGCGGGCATCGTCGGTCATGCAGGGCTGGCCGGCGATGCGGGTGATCCGGGTCAGAAGCGCTTCGCCGATCTCGTCACGTTTGACCGCCGGCACCACGCGGCGCGTGTGCTCGAGCAGGGCGCCGGGCATCCAGAACACCGCTCCGGCGAGCACCGCCGCGGCGACCGTGCCGATCAGCAGCAGCCGCAGCTTGCCCGGCTTCGGGCGCCGCCGCTCGATGGCCCGCAGCAGCCGGTCGATGGCCGCGATCATCGTGGTCTCGTCCTCGGGCAGCTCCAACGTTTCGCCGGGATCGCCGTCGGGGTGGTAGATCGCCGGCACCTGGCCCTTGTTGGCGCGGCGTACCGCCGCCAGCGACCAGTGGGCAAGCGCCCGGCCGGAGAACTCGGAGATTGTCAGGGTGGCATCGCCCAGCGACACGACCACCTCTCGGCGCTGCGCGTCGGGCTCGGGCCGCCACAGGCCCGATGCTTCCAGTCGCTGATACTCTTTGAGTGCCGTCATTCAGGGCTGCTCTGCCTCGTTTTGCCGCACGATAGCATGGGCCGCGAGACAGGGGCAACGCGTTGCGTGCGCCCTGGCCCGGACCGGCGGGCGTGCGGCCCAAGGAGGCTGCCTCGGGTGTCAGAGCGCCTTGGCGCGCTCCCGCAGCTGGAATTTCTGGATTTTGCCGGTCGAGGTCTTGGGAAGCTCCTCGAAGACGACCTTCTTCGGCGTCTTGAACCCGGCCAGCCGCTCGCGGGCAAAGGCGATGAGCTCGGCCTCGCTGGCCTCGTGGCCGGGTTTGAGCTCGACGAAGGCGCAGGGCACCTCGCCCCATTTGTCGTCGGGCCTTGCGACCACGGCGCAGAGCAGCACCGCCTCGTGCCCCATCAGCGTGTTCTCGACCTCGACCGAGGAGATGTTCTCGCCGCCGGAGATGATGATGTCCTTGGCGCGGTCGGCGATCTGCACGTAGCTGTCGGGATGCAGCACGGCGATGTCGCCGGAATGGAAATAGCCGCCCTCGAAGGCCTCGCGGGTGGCTTTCGGCGCCTTGAGATAGCCCTTCATCACGCCGTTGCCGCGATGCATGATCTCGCCCTTGGTCTCGCCGTCGGCGGGGATGATGTTCATCTGCTCGTCCATCACCGTGACATGTTCCATGAACGGCATGGCGACGCCCTGACGGGCCTTCATCGCGGCGCGCTCGGCGCCCTGCAGATGATCCCACCCGCCCTGCCAGGCGCATTCCACGTCGGGGCCGTAGGTCTCGGTCAGGCCGTAGACCTGGGTGACGTGGAAGCCCATGGTCTCGATCTTGGCCAGCGTCGCCGGGGCGGGCGGCGCGCCGGCGGTGAAGACCTCGACCACGTGGTCGAAGGTGCGCTTCTCCTGCTCGGGGGCGTTGACCAGCATGTTGAGCACGATGGGCGCGCCGCCGAAATGGGTGACGCCCTCCTCGGCGATGGCGTCGTAGATGTTGTGGGCGGTGATGTCGCGGCAGCAGACCACGGTGCCGCCCACCGCCGGCATCATCCAGGTGTGGCACCAGCCGTTGCAGTGAAAGAGCGGCACGATGGTGAGATAGACCGGGTGCAGCACCATGCGCCAGCTCAGCACCTGGCCCATGGCGTTCAGGTAGGCGCCGCGATGGTGATAGACCACGCCCTTGGGCCGGCCGGTGGTGCCGGAGGTGTAGTTGAGCGCGAGGCTTTCCCACTCGTCCTCGGGCATGATCCAGTCGAACTCCGGATCGCCGGTGGCGAGGAAATCTTCATACTCGAGATAGTCGCCGAAGGCCTTGGCGCCGCCATGCGGGTCGGCCACCTCGATCACCGTCGGCGGCTCCTGCTCCATCAGCTCGATGGCCTCGGCGAGATGCGGGATGAACTGCGGGTCGCAGAGCACCACCTTGGCCTCGCCGTGATCGAGGATATAGGCGATGGTGTCGACATCGAGCCGGGTGTTGATGGTGTTGAGCACGGCGCCGCAGGCGGGCACGCCGAAATGCGCCTCGGCCTGCGCGGGGATGTTGGGCAGGATCGTCGCCACCACGTCGCCGGGCCTGATGCCGATCTTCGTCAGCGCCGAGGCGAGCTGGCTGACCCGGTCGTGGTACTCGGCATAGCTCTTGCGATGCGGGCCGTAGAGCACCGCGGGGTGGTCGGGGTAGATCTGCCGCGCCCGGCGCAGGAACGACAGCGGCGTCAGCGGCACGTGGTTCGCGGCGCATTTCCCGAGCCCGGTTTCGTTGGCAAGCCAGCCCATGGCGGATCCTCCCTGATGTCTCCTTGGGGTGACTATGCGCAGATGGGCGCGCGCCGAAAAGCCCCGAATGGGGATTCCCGATGCGCGCGCGCGCGGTTACGCTGCCCGGCATGATCATCTCGCCCGGCCGCCGCTATATCTTCGTGCACATCCCCAAGACCGGCGGCACCTCGCTGGCCGCGGCGCTCGAGGCACGGGCGCATCGCGACGACATCCTGATCGGCGACACCCCTAAGGCGCGTAAGCGGCGGGGGCGGGTGGCGAAGCTCTCGGCGCGGGGGCGGCTCTGGAAGCATTCGATGTTGAGCGATATCGACGGGGTGCTGAGTCCCGAGGAGATCGCGGCGATGTTCACCGTCACGCTGGTGCGCAACCCGTGGGATCGGATGGTGAGCTACTACCACTGGCTCCGGGCGCAGAGCTTTGATCACCCGGCGGTGGCTCTTGCAGCGGAGCTGCCCTTCGCCGCCTTCCTCGCCCACCCGCAGACCGCCGCCAGCCTGCGCGCCGCGCCCTATGGGCGCTACATGCGCGACGTGACGGGGCAGGAGCGCGCCTCGCTCTACATCCGGCTCGAACATCTCGCGGAAGACATGGCGCCGTTCGTGGCGCATCTGGGCTTCCGGCCCGAGATCGCGCGGATCAATGCCTCCGAGCGCGCGCGCGACCACCGGGCCTATTATGACGATGCGACCGCCGAGTTGGTGGCCGGGCTTTGCGCCGAGGATATCGCGCGCTTCGGCTACCGGTTTGACGATGCGATCGCAGACGTCCCGGTGTTGCGCGAGTGATCCACGCAGGATGCCTCCGGCGGGGATATTTTTGGCCAGAAGAAGACAGGGCGCTCGACAGCCTGAAGGCAAAAGGAAACCCGCCCCCGAAGGGACGGGCGGGAAGCCGAGGCTTCTCCTGGCACGGTCATCGGCGTCCCCGCCTGTACCGTGAGCCCATCCTGTCCCATTAATCTTAATAATGTGTTTCTTCTGGCTGAAAATATCCCGGGGAGCGCGAGGGGCAGCGCCCCTCGTGGCCGGAGATGGCGGTCAGCGCACCGGATCGAGCAGCGCGTTGCCGAGGGAGCAGTCGCGCACCACGTCGCTGCCGCAGGGCACCGGGTCGAGGTCGCGCGACAGGCAGAGCCGGGCCTCCTGGATGCGGCCCGCACGGCAGGTGATGGTCAGCATATCGGGCTCGAGACCGGGATTGGCCTGCAGGAAGGCGTCTTCGATGACCGTCGCAGGCAGGGTGACGGGCTCGTCCAGCCGGCGCAGTACCTCTGGCCGGGTGACGCGCCCGTAAGCCTCTCGGGACAGGGAGAAATACGCTTCCGCCGAGAGCCCGCTACAGCTGCCATGCTTCTTCCATTGGTGCCAGGCCAGCCCGCCCGAGCCCATGATGTCGGCCATGGCGCCTGTCATGGCGCGGCTTGGCGGACGTGCGGCGTTGGGGCAATAGGATGGATAGCCGCGGTGGTATTGCGGCCAGAGCCCGTGCAGGATCCAGCCGTGATCCGTCTCGCATTGCTCGGCGCCGCGGGCGTCGCCCTCGAGCGCGCACCAGGTGGGCGACCAGCTCAGCGACAGCACGTAGTAATCGAAGCGCCCGGAGCGTTCGCCCTCGGCATGGGCCAGGCTGGCCAGACCGGCCGACAGCAACAACACAACCAGCCAGCGCATTTTCTCTTCCCTCTTGGCGTCTCGATCACTATATAGCGCGCAAGTTCCCCGACAACGGTAACCTGTCCCGAGTTCAGATTCGGGACCTCCCGGCCCGAAGAGGGCCCGGGGGAGGGGACGGAGACTTGCAAGGAGACGAGACATGGCCAAACTGCTGCATCCCAAGGCGACCGCCGTCTGGCTGGTCGACAACACCACGCTGACCTTCAAGCAGATCGCCGATTTCACCGGCTATCACGAGCTCGAGGTGCAGGGGATCGCGGATGGCGACGTCGCTGCCGGCGTCAAGGGCTTCGACCCGGTCGCCAACAACCAGCTCGAGCAGTCGGAGATCGACAAGGCCGAGAACAACCCGCTGCACAAGCTCAAGCTCAAGTACAACGCCGCCGCCGTCGACGAGGACAAGCGCCGCGGGCCGCGCTACACGCCGCTGTCGAAACGTCAGGACCGTCCGAACTCGATCCTGTGGCTGGTGAAGTTCCACCCCGAGCTGTCCGACGGCCAGATCTCCAAGCTGGTGGGCACCACCAAGCCGACCATCCAGTCGATCCGCGAGCGCACCCACTGGAACATCCAGAACATGCAGCCCATCGACCCGGTGGCGCTGGGGCTCTGCCGCCAGTCCGAGCTCGACGCCGCGGTGGCCAAGGCTGCCAAGAAGATCGACGAGGTGATGACCGACGACGAGCGCCGCAAGCTGGTCTCGACCGAGCAGAGCCTCGGCATGGAGCCCGAGCCGCGCCTGCCCTCGGCCATCGAAGGGCTCGAGACCTTCTCGCTCTCCGACCCGCGCGGCGAGGATGACGAGGAAGAGGACACCCGCGGCCCGAGCGATTTCTCGGATGCGGACAGCTTCTTCAACCTGCCCGCCGGTGGCGATGACGACGAGGACGATGACAGCGACGATCCGCGCCGCTGATCGCCTTACGATCGCCAGAGACAGGAAACGCGCCGCGAGAGTGGCGCGTTTTTTCATGTTCTGGGCCTTTGGGAAAGGCGTTCAGACCCGCTTGCGGGCGTTCAGCGCGGCGGTGATGGTGCCGTCGTCGAGATAGTCGAGCTCGCCGCCGATGGGCACGCCCTGGGCCAGCGAGGTCAGTTCCACGCGGGTCTCGAGCTGATCGGCGATGTAATGCGCCGTGGTCTGGCCGTCGACGGTGGCGTTGAGCGCGAGGATCACTTCGGTGATCGCCTCGCCGTCGATGCGCGAAACGAGCTGCGGGATGCGCAGCTCTTCGGGGCCGACGTTGTCGAGCGCCGAGAGCGTGCCGCCGAGCACGTGGTAGCGGCCCTTGAAGACGCCCGAGCGCTCCATCGCCCAAAGGTCGGCGACGTCCTCGACGATGCAGATCTGGCCATTGGCGCGGCGATCATCGGCGCAGATCGGGCAGATCTCGGCGGTGCCGACATTGCCGCAGTTGAGGCATTCCCGCGCCGAGCTCGCCACCTGCTGCATGGCATCGGCGAGCGGCTGCAGCAGCAGCGCGCGTTTGCGGATCAGGTGCAGTACCGCGCGCCGGGCCGAGCGCGGCCCGAGGCCGGGCAGCTTCGCCATCAGGTCGATCAGCGCGTCGATTTCGGTGCGGTCGGGCAAGGGGGAACTCCGGCGGGCGCGGATGCGCGGCGCCGAAGATCGGCGCCGCGAGGGGGTCGTCAGGGCGCTGTAGCGCCCGAAGGCCGGATCAGAACGGCAGCTTCATGTCGGCGGGCAGGCCCATCTCGGAGGTGAGCCTCTGCATCTCCTCCTGCGCCTTCTCCTGCGCCTTGGCCTGCGCGTCCTTGATGGCGGCGAGGATCAGGTCCTCGACCACTTCCTTGTCGTCGGAATTGAAGATCGACGGGTCGATGTCGAGCGCGCGCAGCTCGCCCTTGGCCGAGGCCGTGGCCTTGACGAGGCCCGCGCCGGACTCGCCGGTCACTTCCATAGCCTTCAGGTCTTCCTGAAGCTGGGTCATCTTGCCCTGCATGTCCTGCGCGGCCTTCATCATCTTGGCCATGTCGCCAAGTCCGCCCAAACCTTTCAGCATCATCTCTCTCCTGCGTCGCGGGCGCGGGGATCGCGGCCCTGGCATTTGCCCCAGTATATCGCAGTCGTGGCCGCGATCGACAAGTGGGGCGGTCCTGACTAGCGGCGCCAGAGATGCGCGCGGCTGGCAAACAGGCCCTGCAGCTTGGAAAGCAGCCGGTTGGTCGCGCCGGGGCGCGGCAGGGTGCCGCTCTCGAGCCGGTCGGCCACCACCTCGACCGGACAGGGCAGGCCGGTGAGCGGGTCGCGGTAGCGCGGGTAGGCGATGAGCGTGGCATGGACCAGCGCCTCGAGCGTCGGGCGCGGCCCGGCGAGGCGACGGGCGGGGATGGGCCCGAGATCGCGGGTCAGGCCCCAGCCGGCGTAGAACGGCGCGCCGAGCGTGGTGACCGGCAGGCCGCGCAGCAGCGCCTCGAAGCCGGTGAGCGAGGTCAGGGTCCAGACCTCGTGGACCTGTCGCAGCAGCGCGCCCATGTCGGCCTCCGTGAGCGTCAGGTCGGCCCATTGCTCGGGCGCGGCGACATGGCCGGGGCGCAGGCCGGCCTCGACATCCGGGTGCGGCTTCCACAGGATCACCGCGCCCGGGTTCTCGGCCCGGACGCGGGCGAGCAGATCGGCATTGTTCTGCATCTCGGGGCTGCCGAGACGGATCGAGGCGTCGTTCTCGACCTGTCCCGGCACGAGGATGCGGTGGCCCTCGGGCGGCGGCGGCAGGGGGCCCGAGAGGTTGTACTTGGTGAGCCCGCCCGAGACGATGCGGGCGATGAGGCGGCGGGCGCGCTCGCTCTGGTCGGGGCGGGGCTGGGCGGTCTCGGCGATGAGCCGTTCGAGCCGCGAGGGGCGCGTGGGGTCGTAGTAGATGCCGAGGTCGTCGGCCACCAGCGACAGCGGCGGCACCAGCTCGGCCCCGAGCCCGCGCGAGCGCAGGAAGCCGTCCTCGATGCGGACGGTGCCGGGATCGGCCTCGGCAGCGCCCCAGATCATCCGGGCGCGGCCCTCCTCGGCCCGGTGCCGGGCCTCCTCGGGACTGCGGGCGAAGACCACGGGGCGTTCGCTGCCGAAGAACCCCTGCAGCGGTTTGCGCTTCCACAGCCGCATACCCTCGGCGACCCAGCCGTGACGGTCCTCGCGCCAGGCCCGGGTGCGGGCCTCGAGCGTGGCGAGCACATCCTCGATCTCGCAGAGCCGGTCGCGGTAGGGATCGTACCAGGTGGGGTAGAGGATCATCGCCGCCGCGAAGAGCTGGGCGCGGGTCAGGCGGCGCTGGCGGCGGGGCAGGGGCGTTTCCTCGTCCGTCAGGCCCCAGCCGGCGTAGAAGGGCTGGCCGAAGACGCGCGGGCGGTGGCCGGCGAGGATCGCCTCGAAGCCCATCTGAGAGGACACGGTGTAGACGGCAATCGCGCCGTCCAGCAGCGCCTGCGGCGAGGCCGGGTCGGTGAAGAGGGTGATGCGGCCGGTGGCATCCTCGGGGCGGTAATGCCCGGCGCGAAAGCCCTCGCGGGTCTCGGGGTGGGTGCGGATCACGATGCGGCGGCCCGGGTGCTCCTCCTGCGCCCAGTAGAGCATCTCGAGAAAGCGGTTGCGGTCGGCGCCCGAGGCGCGCACCGAGGCATCGCCCGCGGTCTGGTCGATGACCAGGACATAGCCCGGCTCGGGAGCCGGGTCGGCGGGATCGACAGCAGCGTACTTGGTCAGATGCACGGCCTGCATCCGCGCCATCGCCCCCCGCGCGCGCTCGAGCAGGGCGTGGTCGTCGAGCGGATGGGTGGCGAGCAGCGTCTCGAGATCGGAGACGCTTGCGGGATCGAAATGCACGCCTCGGCGGTCGAGCAGCAGGCCCAGCGGCGGCTCGCCCGAACGGCCGGGATGCAGCGAGCGCAGGAAGGCATCCTCGATGCGCAGAAGTGGCACGCCTTGCGCGGCCGCCACCCTCTCGCCGCGATGGGCATAGGGCGACTGGCCCCAGACGCCCACCATGTCGCCCTCGCCGGGGCGGCCCAGCGAGACACGGTATCCGGCGAGAGACAGGATGCGGCGCAGTCTCGGCTGGCGCAGGAAGCCGGCATTGTAGACGTAAAGACGCCGGGGATTTTCACCCCCGGCGTCCGGTCGACCATCGTCGGTCTGGCTCAGGATCAGCCCCCCGATCCCTGCACCAGCGTCGCGGTCGTCGCGATGGTGTTGACGGCGCCGAAGGAGCCGAGCAGCGACGAGATCGTCTTGCTCCACTGGGCGAAGGGCGCTTCGGTCACATAAAGCGTGTC
>NZ_JBYNAH010000119.1:0-15109 GCF_059781815.1 Salipiger sp.
GAGGCATTGGCGCTGCGTCCGAGCTCGGTCTGCGACATCGCGATGCGCGGCGTCGCGCTTTCGCCAAGGCAGCGCAGGAGGGTCGCGGCGATGCGCCGCTTCGGATCGGCGATCAGCAGCGTGTCGATGGCCTGCAGGCACAGGTCTATATTGTGTAGCGCGATGCAGCCGAAGCGGCGCATGTTCTCGGGATCGGCGGCGGCGAGCCGTTCCATCGCATCGAGCGGCAGGTGAAAGACCGTGCTCTCGACAGTGGCCTCAAGCGTCAGCCGCCGCGGGCCGCCGGTGAAGAAGCCGCCCTCTCCGAACCAGCTTCCCGGTGTCGCGAGATGGGCGAAATGCGGGCCGGAGTCGCCCGGTGCGATGAACACCGCCAGCGCGCCGTCGGCCAGCCCGTAGAGCCCGCCCGGAGCATCGCCGATGGAGACGATGGTGGCGCCGCGCTCGTAGCGCCGCGCCCGACCGATGCGCAGCACCTCGTTCTGAAAGGGCTCGGGCTGGGAGGATAGCCAGCCGGTCTTCCGAAGGGTCTCGTAAGCCATCTCAAAAATTCTCGACTCTGTCCCAAACGGCACAATTCAAAGTGTTGCGCGGTGATAGCCTTTTTGCAACCTCAGTGTGTTTCGCGCACTCGATTTCGCGCCAATGAATTCAATACCCTATAGGAGTGTTTCTTATGACCACGCACAGGATGCTGCTGGCCGTTCCGGTCGCATTGTCACTGTCCTGCTCGGCCGTCTTCGCTCAGGAGGCCCCGCCGAATATCCTGGTGATCTGGGGGGACGACATCGGCTGGACGAACCTGTCGTCCTACGGCATGGGCACGATGGGCTACACCACCCCGAATATCGACCGGATCGCCAATGAGGGCATTCGCTTCACCGACCACTATGCCCAGCCGAGCTGCACCGCCGGCCGGGCCGCCTTTATCACCGGCCAGTACCCGATCCGTTCGGGCATGACGACCGTCGGCCAGCCCGGCTCGCCGCTCGGGCTGCAGGCGGAATCGCCGACGCTGGCGGAAGAGCTCAAGCAGGTCGGCTACCGCACCGGACAGTTCGGCAAGAACCACCTCGGCGACCGCAACGAGCACCTGCCCACGGTGCATGGCTTCGACGAGTTCTTCGGCAACCTCTATCACCTCAACACCCAGGAAGAGGCCGAGCAGCGCGACTACCAGAACTTCGGCGAGGCGTTCTCGGGGTCGCTTGAGGCCTACGAGGAGCAGTTCGGCACCCGCGGCGTGCTCCACACCTTCGCCACCGAGACCGAGGACAGCACCGAGATGCCGCGCTTCGGCGTGGTCGGCAAGCAGACCATCGAGGACACCGGCCCGCTCACGCAGGAGCGGATGAAGAACTTCGACATGGGCGAGATGATCCCCAAGGCGATCGACTTCATGTCGGCGGCCAAGGAGGCGGGCGAGCCGTTCTTCGTCTGGCTCAACACCAGCCGGATGCACCTCTACACCCGCCTCGACGAGGACTGGCGCTATGCGGCGGAGAAATACACCTCCGAGGCCGATCTCTACGGCTCGGGCATGCTGCAGCATGACCACGATATCGGCTACGTGCTCGACTGGCTCGACGAGCAGGGGCTGAGCGAGGACACCATCGTCTGGTACTCGACCGACAACGGCCCCGAGCATAATTCCTGGCCGCATGGCGGCACCTCGCCGTTCCGCGGCGAGAAGATGACCACCTACGAGGGCGGCATCCGGGTGCCATCGATGATCCGCTGGCCGGGTCACTTCGAGCCGAACACCGTGCTGAACGGCATCCAGGGCCACCAGGACATGTTCACCTCGCTGGCCGCCGCTGCCGGCATCGAGGACGTGGCCGCCGAGGTCATGGACGAGAAGCAGCAGGTCATCGACGGTGTGAACAACCTGCCCTACTGGACCGGCGAGGAAGAGGCGTCGCGCCGCGATCACATCTTCCACTACTACGAGAGCAAGCTCACCGCGATCCGCATGGGGCCGTGGAAATTCCACTTCGCCACCAAGGAAGACTATTACGACAGCCTCTACGCGCGCACCGCGCCGCTGGTCTTCAACATCCGCATGGACCCGTTCGAGAGCTACTCCAGCACCGATGCCTACGGTCACCTGATGCAGAAGGTGTCGTGGCTGATGCAGCCGATGAACGTGCTGATGCAGCAGCACCTGCAGACGCTGGCGGATTACCCGCCGGTGCAGGGCGGGGCGTCGTTCGACATGTCCAACGTGGTCGAGGATTTCATCAGCAAGTCGATGCAGTAAGCCCTCGGGCTTACCGACCTCAAGACAACGAAAGCCGCACCCTCGAGCGCGGCTTTTTTGCTGTCTGCCGCCTTGGGGGGGCGTTCAGGCGAGGCTCACTGCACCTGCGTCAGCAACTCGCGCAGCGCCGGCACGTCGGGGTTGGCGGCGATGGCCGCCTCCAGCAGGTCTCGCGCGGCCTCCGGGCCTTCCATCGCTGCTGCGAGCCGCGCCCGCATCACCCACGCATCGACATGCTGCGGGTCGAGCTCCGTCACCTCGGCAAAGGCCCCCGCCGCCGCCGGGAAGCGCCGGGTGCTCAGCGCCATGCCGCCGAGCTGCAGGTGGGTCTCGGGGAAATCGAGCCGCGACAGCAGCGCGCTCTGCCAGTCGCGCTGAGCGCGCTGCAGATCCTGCGCCATCGCCCCCGGCAGATGCGCGATGGGTGCGCCGAGCATCGCCTTGGCGGCAGCGATGCGGACCGAGCGCGACGGATCGTCGAGCATGCCTGCCACCAGCAGCAGCCGCGCCGGATCGCTCGCGCCCTGCTGGGCATCCACCGCCGAGGCCCGCACCAGCGGGTCGGGATCGGCGAGCAGGGTCTCCATCGCCTCCGCCTCGAGCGTGGTTCCGTCCCGCCCCATCAGCCAGAGCGCCGTCGCCCGCACGATGCCGGGCTGATCTTCCTGCATCGCAAGGCTCTTCAGGTCGCCAAGCGCCTCGGTCGGGGTCTCGGCCGCGCGCGCCAGAACCTGCCCGTAATGCGGCCCGCGATGAGGGCTCTCGGGGAACCACTCCCGCAGGGTCGCTGCCGCCCAGTCGGGGCTCTGATCCTCGTGGCACGTCGTGCAGGCATCCGGCGCACCGGTCTCGGCGGCAAGGTCCGGGCGCGGGACGCGGAACGAGTGATCGGCGCGCCAGTCATTGCCCATGTAGACCTGCTCGACCATGTGGCAGCTCTTGCATTCTGCGCCGGTGCTGCCCTCGGGATGGTGGTGATGCTCGGGCGAGTCGAACTCCCGCAAGGGCAGGGTCGGGAAATCCGGGTTGCCCGCCGGGCTGTGGCAGGTGGTGCAGACCGCGTTGCCTGTCGCGATCAGCTGCGCGCTGTGCGGCTCATGGCAATTGGCGCAGGTCACGCCCTTGTCGTGCATCTTCGACTGCAGAAACGAGCCCAGCACGTAGACCTCGTCGCGGATCTGGCCGTCGGGCCAATAGAGCCCGGGGCGCAGCAGCGAGAGGTTGTAGGCGTCGTGATAGGGGGTGCCGTCCGGGGGGGTGCCGTCGAAATAGGCCTCGCGCCGCGAATGGCAGCCGCCGCAGGTGTCGAGGAAGCTCGCCGGGTCCGAGAGGTCGCGGCTGAAGCCCGCAAACTCCGGCGGCGCCTCGCGGGTGGTTTCCCAGCGCTCGGCCCATTTGGCGTGGCGCCCGCCCGGGCCGTGGCAGCCCTCGCATCCGACGCCGATCTCGACCTGGGTCGAGCCATAGCTGCGCGCCGCCGGATCGTAGCCGGCCTCATAGCCGGTGGCGTGGCAGGTGGCGCAGCGGGCGTTCCACGTCTTGTAAGGGCCGGTCCAGTGCAGCGCGTCCCGGGGCGGCAGATCGGCATCGGGGTAGAGGTGAAACCAGTCGCCCTTTTCGGTGTCCCAGACCACGTCGAAGCTTTGCAGACGGCCCGGCTCGGTCTCGAAGAGATATTGCTGAAGCGGCGCGACCCCGACCACCGAGTGCACCCTGTAGGCTGTCGTCTGCCCGTCAAGCTCGGTGACCGAGGCTTGCCGGCTGCCGTCCTCCCCGATGGCGAACTGCACCGCCATGTCGCCAAGCGCGAAGCGGGTGCCGTCGAAATCCGCAAGGATGTTGTCTGGCGTGGCTTCGGTCCAAGCCAGCGCGTGGTGCGAGCCGGCCCAGGCCTCGGCCTCTTCGACATGGCAGGCCGCACAAACCTCGGAGCCCGTGTACTCCGCCTGTTGCGCGGCGAGTGCCGCGGGCAGGACAGCGGCAACGAGGGCGGCGAAAAGGCGCGGCATGGCTCTTGGGTATCTGCGCAAATGTCCTGCCTCGCCTGTGTCGGGGCCGTCGCGGTTCCGGGCGCGAAGCGACCGATCCGGCGCGGCCTCCACCGCCGCGCGAGGTGGCCCGAAACTCGCGCTTTACGCGATGTTAGGAGCCTGCGCTCATCGCTGGCAACCCCTTCGCGGCGGAATTCCCGGATGTCATCGAACGGTCATGCCCGAAAGCGGGAAAATTCTTGACCCAAGGGGCGTTGCGGCGAAAGATCAACCTGCAATTGTCGCAGTCCGGCAGGCTCAGAGGCGCGTCCGACCTCGGCCCCGGTCCCATCGGGAGATTTTCGTCTTGGTCAAGCTCGCCCTTTCCGCCGCCGCCTATCTCATCGCCAATGCCGTGGGGCTGCTGCTTGCCGCCGTGCTGCTGGCCGGCTTTCAGATCGATCCGCTCTCCTTCGTCATCGTCGTGGTCGCTTTCTCGGTCATCCAGGCGGTGCTCGGGCCGATGATCACCAAGATCTCGCTCAAGCAGCTGCCGCAGCTGATGGGCGGCGTGGCGCTGGTCACGGTCTCGATCGGTCTGCTGATCACCGACCTGCTGCTCAGCGGCATGTCGATCGGCGGTGTGGCCAACTGGCTGGCGGCGACGCTGCTGGTCTGGCTCGGAAGCCTGATCGCGACGATCCTGATCCCGGTCTACGTGTTCAAGCAGCTTGCCGACGAGGCCACGAAGAAAAAGGCCTGAGGACAGGCCCGGCAGGGGAGCGGCAGCGATGGCAGAGCGCAGCCTCGGGCGGACCCTCTGGACCCTCGTCCTTGCCCTGTTGAACGCCACGCTGATCCTGCTGGCGCTCTGCCTCTGGCTGGGCTGGAGCCTGTTCTCCACCGTCGAGAGCATCACCGGGGACGTGGCCGAGATCACCGGCACCATCCGCCCGCTGCGGTCCGAGATCCAGAGCCTCACCTCGCAGATCGGCGAGACCCGCAGCAATCTCGCGGCGCTGCGCGAGGGCGGCGCGGATCTGCAACTGTGCACGGCGCTCGAGACGCAGATGGCAAGCACGGAGGCCCGGGTCGCCGAGTTGACCGAGACCCTGAAGGGCATCGAGGATGACCTCTACCCGGCCATCGTGCAGGCGACGGGCACCGCCTTCGGCAACCTTGGCAGCTCGTTCGCGACGACGCTGCTCGAAGCGGTGGGCATCGCCCCCGACAACGCGCAGACGCCTGAGTAGCGCGCCTTAGAACGACATGCGCAGCATCACCCCGATCTGCGGCCCCTCGAAATCCTTCTCCGCATGGGTCGAGCGGTTGCGGATGTAGCCGCCATAGCCTTCGATGGTCAGCCGGTCCGAGAGCGCGTGCTCCAGCCCGACGCTGGCGCTCAGGCGGCGATCCTCGCGGCCGCCATCCACGTAGTCTCGGGCATAGCCGCCAAGGCGCAGGGTGAGGCGGGTGTCATCGTCGAGCCGGTAGCGCGCCATCAGGCGCAGGCCGGTCTCGTCATAGCTGTAGATGTCGCGCTCGGCGTCGCGGCGTTCGTGGTAGAGCGCGCCGCGCAGGTACCACGCCCAGTCCGGCGATTGCCACGAATAGGCCAGCTCGCCCAACCACTCGGTCTGGTCGTAGCCGTCGAAGCTGTTGGCCTCGTTCTGGTCGCGGTAGCCGACGCGGGCGCGGGCGGTCAGCATCTGTCGCGGCGCGGTGCCCATGCGGTATGTGGTGCCGAAACGCAGGCGGGAATAGACCTCACCGCCATCGTCGCGGGCATGGGTGCCGGCGAGCCGGAAGGCAAGCTGCCGCCGGTCGCCGCCAAGATCGATGCGGTACTCCGCCGAGGCGTCGAAGCGCAGCCGGTCGCCCTCGGTGGCGTCGGGGTAATGCTCGCGCGAAAGGCCGAACCCCAGCACCGTCTCTCGGCCCAGGGCATGGGCAAAGCTGCGCTCGGTGGCGAGGCCGAAGGTGAAGCGGTCCTCGAGTTGCAACTGCCTCCCGCCGCCGCGCAGCTCGCTGTCGAGCGGGTCGCGGTCGAAGCCGGCAAAGGCGGTGGTGGACCAGCCCTCGGCCTGCGCCGCAACTGCGGTCAGGGACAGGGCGAGGGCAAGCGCACAGGTGGTGAGAAACCGTTTCATGTCAGGCGATCCAGTCCGGTTTGCTGCCCCGTTCCGCCAGTGCGTCCCGGCCATAGACCGCGCGGCAGGTCGGGCGGAACTGCATCGAGAGCATCGATTCCAGCGTCAGATAGGCGCGCATCAGCCGGAACAGGATGTAGCGTGGCAGGTGCAGGATGGTGCGCGGCGAGCCGTTGAGCAGGCAGGCGACCACCGCGACCACCGCCGGGGCGCCGACAAAGGTGGCGATGGCGGCGGACCAGCTCAGCGTGTCGAAGCGGGTCAGTGGCGAGAGCAGGCAGATGTAGCCAAAGATCACCAGCGGCACCATCATCGTCCGCCGCGCGAGGTTGATCAGCATGAAGGGCAGGATCAGCTTGCCGCGGATGGAGAAGGTCGGGCTGTAGATCAGCGACCGGCAGCGCGACGAGAAATGCAGCGTCGAGCGGAACCAGCGCAACCGCTGCTCGCGCAGATGGGCATAGGTGGCGGGCACCTCGGAGTAGTAGCGCACCGATGGCGAGACGATGAGCTGGTAGCCCATCTCGCCGATGCGCAGCGACATGTCGGTGTCTTCGCCGTTCATGCCGTAGACAAAGCCGCCAAGCGCCTTGGGCAGCGCGGTGCGGTAGAGTGCGAACATGCCGGGAATCGAGGTCACGCCGTTGATGGCATCGAAGGCGACGTTGTAAAAGCCGTGCCGGATATAGACCTCGAACTCGCGCGAGCGGTCGAACGGGCCGTTGCCCGGCGGCAGGGGGATGCCGCCGACCGCGCCGACCTCGGGGTCGGCGATCATGTTGGCGGCGTTGCGGAGGCTGTCGGGGCGTACGACGGTGTCGGCATCGATGCGGATGAAGAACTCGGTCTCGATCTGCTCGAGTCCGGTGTTCAGCGCCAGCGACTTGCCGGGTTCTGGCTGGTGCAGGATCCGCGCGTCGAGGTGGGTCGCTGCCGCGAAGGCGGCTGTCGCGGTGGCAACAGTGGCGTCGGTCGAGCCGTTATCGACCAGGATCACGGTCACCGCGCCGCCGTACCGGGCCGCCGCCGCGTCGAGCCCGCGGATGCAGTGGCCGATGATGTACTCTTCGTTCAGCGCGGGCACGAGCACGGTCAAGTCGGGGCTGAAATGCGGATCGCGGCGCAGGTGAAAGCCGATCCAGGAATAGCCGAAGAGCAGCAGGAAGAAGGCGGGGAAAACGAGGAACAGCCCCGGCCCGATCCCGCCGAGCAGCGCCAGTTGCCGCACCTGCGAAACCTGCGCAGGGAAGAGGCTCAGCACCGCGCGCGAGAACAGGATCGCGGCGCAGGCGGCGATCAGGATGCGCAACAGGGCCGCAGCGCTGCCGCGCTCGTCGATCGCCATGGGGACGGGGCTCGGCATGCGGCCCCATTCCATCATCTTGAGAGCGAAGACGGCAAAGCCGGTGAGCCCGCCGAAGATCTCGATCACCCGAAGGCTGAGGCGGAAGTCGAGCACGAGATCGACGGCCAGCAGCGCAAGATCGGTCAACATGCAGAGCGCGAGGAAGGTCATCGCCATATCGAGCGTCATCAACAGACGGGTGCGCGGGGACGTGGCCGCGAAGCCGCAGAACGCCAGCAGGAAGGCGAGGATGAAGATGCGGATCGGTGCGGCGTTCTCGCCCCGGGCCGGGGCGAGAATGAGTGCGTCATGGGGAAAGAGGTCGGCCACCGGAGGATAGGCGTTGACCAGCCAGAGCAGCGCGACAGAGAGCGCAGAGAAGGTCAGCAGCACCTTGGGCGCGGTGCTGCGCGGCACCGGTTTGGCATAGCCCGGGGGCAGGCTCTCGCGCGAGTGGTACTCGTTCTCCGAGCGTCCGCGGTAAAGCGCATCCGAGCGGTGCTCGGCGGGGAAGGAGGGAACGTGCGGCATGGCATCACGGCAGGCTGATCAGCAGCGCCGCGCCCCCGGCGGCCGGCAGATCGGTGGTGGTGTCCGCGCGCACTGCCCGCGGAACCAGCACACCGCTCGTGTCGCGGGTGAGCCAGACCAGCCAGTGCCGGGCGTCGTCCTCGGCAAGTGCCATCGCGGCAGCGGCGCGCTGGGCCAGCGCCTCGGTCGGCACCACGGTGATCGTGCCCTCCTGCGCGGGGTCTTCCGCATCGAGCCGCAGCGTGCCACGCGGGAAGGTCTCGCGCAGCAGGGCGCTTGCGATCATCGCCTCGCGGGCGGTGAGGGCGGCATCGGCGCGAAGCGCCGCCACCTCGCCAAGCCCCGCATAGAAGCCGCCCATGTACTCCGGATCGGGCGCGCCGCGCAGCGCCGAGGCCGCGGTCAGTTCGCCCACCGCCGGGACCGGCTCGCGGCAATGATCGTCATTGTCGCCCTCGCGGTGCAGGGTGACGTCGAGCGTGCCGGTGGGCGCGTCGCTCTCGGGGGCGGCGAGCCGCACGCTCCGGGTGATGTCGAGCCGCTGGCCACGCAGGCTCTCGCCATGCAGCAGACGGCCGTCCTGTGTCACCGTGAGCAGCCAGTCTTCCGGTGCCTGCGCCGCGATCCGCAGGCTGAGGGTCAGCGCCTCGGGCGCGCCTTCGCCGGGCAGCAGACGCCGGTCATAGGGAATGCGCCAGCCCGTGTCGGTGTCGAGCGCGCGTGTGCGCAGGTTGGCGTTCAGCCGATCGAGCGGCACCGGCCAGTCCTCGGGGCGGTCCGCCGCTGCCCAGTGCCGGTGGGCGAGCCCTGCGGCCTCGGTGGCGGAGAGCACGAGGTCGCCCTCGCGCAGATCCGCCTGCGCCACGAATTCGATGCCGGGACGGTTGGCAGCAAGCTGCAACAGCGCCGCCTTGCGGTCGGCTTCGGCCGCGTCGGGCCAGAGCACCCGGGCCGGCATTCCGCCCGCGACAAGCAGGTCGGCGGGAACGCTCAGCGGCGCGTCGAGCGCCAGCCGCAGGTGGCTCGTCGGCCTCAGCCGGATCACCACGCCGCCATCCCAGTGCGGACGGCAGACCACCGCCGGTGCGACGCCATCGGTCGCGAGCGTCAGCAGCACGTCCTCGGCGAGGAAATCCTCGGCCCGGAGCGGCAGCAGCACCCGGTGCTCGGTGATGCCGCTCTCGAGAACGATCTCTGCCCGCTTGCTGCCATTCACGTTGAGCCGCAGTCGCGCCACGGCACCGTCTTCAAGCTCGGAGGTCAGCTCGATCACCGCCTCGCCACCGGTGATGCCGACCTCGCGGGGCAGCGGAAAGCGCGCCCGGCCAAAGGCCGACAGCCCACTCAGCCCGGTCCAATCCTCCGGGGCGCCGTAGGGGACGGTGGCGAGCGCATCATGTAGGTTCGGCAGTTCGGCCTCGGGATCTCGCGCGCGCTGATCGTGCACCAGCGGCCCGCCAGAGGCCGCCGCGATCAGCTGCGGCATGTAGGCGTCGCGCCGGTCATAGGCGAAGGTCGCCAGCACCGCCACCAGCAGCACGAGCAGAAGGGTTCCGATCAGTCTCATCTCATTGGTCCTTGATACGGGTTACGACGCGGGCTCGAGGTCGCGGGCGCGGCGAAGCGCGTCTTCGCTGACCTCGCCGGGGGCCTGCGCGTCGGTCCAGGTGGAGCGTGCGGGCACGGTCTCTGGCAGCACGCGGTCGACATAGCGCTCGGCGATCTCGACGGTCTCGCGCATCAGCCCCTCGCGCAGGGTGATCGGGTGCAGCCCGAGATCGAGGAAGGTCTTGTTCGACACGAAAAGATCGTTCTCCGCTGCCTCGTTGCGCGGGTTCGGCACCATGGCGATCTCGACCCCGGTGAGCTCGGCCACCAGCCGGGCAAGATCGCGCACACGGTGGGTCTCTGTCATCTGGTTGAGGATCTTCACCCGGTCGCCGGCAGCGGGCGGATGCTCGATGGCGAGCGTGATGCAGTTGACCGTGTCGCGGATGTTGATGAAGGCGCGGGTCTGGCCGCCGGTGCCGTGCACGGTGAGAGGGTGGTGCGTGGCCGCCTGCATCAGGAAGCGGTTCAGCACGGTGCCGTAATCGCCGTCATAGTCGAAGCGATTGATCAGCCGCTCGTCGAGCCGGGTCTCGTCGGTCTGGGTGCCCCAGACGATGCCCTGATGCAGGTCGGTGATGCGCAGCCGATCGTTCTTGGCGTAATAGGCGAACATGCGCTGATCCATCACCTTGGTCATGTGATAGACCGAGCCCGGCGCCGCCGGGTAAAGGATCTGTCGCTCGTGCAGATGGCCCTCGCTGTCGGCCACGAAGACCGGCAGATAGCCCTCGGGAATCTCGATGCCGGCATCGTCGTAGCCGTAGACCCCCATCGTGCCCAGATGCACCAGATGGGTGTCGAGCTTGAGATGGGTGAGCGCCACGAGGATGTTGTGGGTGGCGCGGATGTTGTTGTCGACGGTGTAGCGCTTGTGGGCGGCATCCTTCATCGAGTAGGGCGCGGCGCGCTGCTCGCCGAAATGCACCAGCGCGTGCGGGCGGATCTCGGCAAGCAGATCGCAGAGCGCCTCGTAGTCCTGCGCCGCATCGATGCGTTCGGGCCTGATGTAGTTACCGGTGACGTCGAACCAGGTGCTGATACGCTCGGCGAGGCTCCGGATCGGGGTCAGGCTCTGCGCCCCAAGCTCGGCATCGATGGCGCGCCGCGACAGGTTGTCGACGATGGTGACATCGTGGCCGAGCTTGGACAGGTGCAGCGCGGTCGGCCAGCCACAGAAGCCGTCCCCTCCGATGATGACGATACGTTTGCACATGGCGACCTGTCCTTCCCGCGGCGCCGCCTCGCGGCCCGGCCAGTAACCCCCAGGGCGAAGACTTACGCCCGCGCCAGTGCCGGACAACCCCGCGCACGGCATGGCGGAATTGCTTGCCTGCGGGTGTTTTTCCGTTGCTCATCAGTCCTGTAGGGGCGACTCGCGCGTTGTGCCCGCGAGGGGCGAAAGCGGTGCCCGATGGGGCCCAAAGCGCGGGGATCGTTGCGCGGCTCACGGCAATCGCGGTGGCCTGCCCGAGCGGCTTGCGCCGTTGGGTCACGAAAACGGGAGTTCTCGCTTTACTTGACCTAGATCACCTCCCACTCGCCTTAATAGGTCTATCCTCGGGGCAGATTTCGGATGAGAGACGATGTCTTTGGATTCACAGGAAACACGCGTCGAAGGCACGGTGATCGCGGTTCGCGGTGCCGTTGTCGATGTGGCCTTCCCCGACGAAGCGATCCCGGCGATCAACGATGCCCTCGAGACCACGGCCAGCGACGGCCGCCGCATCCTGCTCGAGGTCGAGGCGCAGCGCGACCGCACCACCGTGCGCACCATCGCGCTGCACAACACTAATGGGCTGGCGCGCGGTGAGCGCGTGACCCCGCTCGGCGGGCCGCTCACCGTGCCGGTGGGCGAGGCGGTTCTGGGCCGTCTGCTCGACGTCACCGGCAGCGCCGGCGACCGCAAGGATCCGCTCCCCGAGGATGCCCCCCGCCGCCCGATCCACGCCGCCCCGCCGCCGCTCAGGGCGCAGGGCAAGGCCAGCGATCCGTTCCGCACCGGCATCAAGGTGGTCGACCTGCTCACTCCGCTGGCGCAGGGCGGCAAGGCTGCGATGTTCGGCGGTGCGGGCGTCGGCAAGACGGTTCTGGTGATGGAGCTGATCCATTCCATGGTGGCGGGTTACGATGGCATCTCGGTGTTTTCCGGCATCGGCGAGCGCTCGCGCGAGGGCCACGAGATGCTGCTCGACATGACCGAGGCCGGCGTGCTCGACCGCACGGTGCTGGTCTATGGCCAGATGAACGAGCCGCCGGGGGCGCGCTGGCGGGTGCCGATGACGGCGCTCACCATCGCCGAGCATTTCCGCGATGCCGAGCAGAAGAACGTGCTGCTTCTCATGGATAACGTGTTCCGCTTCGTGCAGGCGGGCTCCGAGGTCTCGGGGCTGCTCGGGCGGCTGCCGAGCCGGGTCGGCTACCAGCCGACGCTGGCCACCGAGGTAGCCGACCTGCAGGAGCGTATCGCTTCGGTGGGCGAGGCCTCGGTCACCGCGATCGAGGCGGTCTACGTGCCGGCGGATGATTTCACCGATCCGGCGGTGGTCGCCATCGCGGGGCACGTGGATTCCATGGTGGTGCTGTCGCGGGCGATGGCGGCGGACGGCATGTACCCGTCGGTCGACCCCATCGCCTCGTCCTCCATCCTGCTCGACCCGCTGCTGGTCGGCGAGGAGCATGTGCGCATCGCCAACGAGGTGCGCCGCTCGATCGAGCATTACCGCGAGCTTCAGGATGTGATCGCACTGCTCGGCATGGAGGAGCTGAGCCGCGACGACCGCAAGGTCGTCGAGCGCGCCCGCCGGTTGCAGCGCTTCCTGACCCAGCCCTTCACCGTCACCGAGGCCTTCACCGGCATGGCGGGCGTCTCGGTCGATCTCGAGGACACCATCGCCGGCTGCCGCGCCATCCTCGAAGGCGAATGCGACGACTGGGACGAGAGCTCGCTCTTCATGGTGGGCACGCTGGAGGATGCGCGCGCCAAAGAAGACGCGGCGCGGGAGGCGGCCTCATGAGCGCGCCGCTACATCTGGTCATCACCACCACGATGGACGTGGTGGTCGACGATGCCGCGGTGACCTCGCTGCGGGCGCAGGACGAGAGCGGCGGCTTCGGCATCCTGCCGGGGCACACCGACTTCCTCACCGCGCTGCCGGCCTCGATCATCCGCTGGCGCAGCCCCGGCAAGCCCGAGCAATTCGCCGGGGTGCGGGCGGGGCTCTTGTCGGTCACCGGAGGGCGCGAGATCGCCATCGCCTGCCGCGACGCCATCCTCGGCGAAGACATTCACGCGCTGGAGGAGCGCATTGCCGCCTTCCGACGCGATCAGGACGATGCCGGCCGCCACGAGCGCGTCGAGCAGATGCGCCTGCATGCCAATGCCGTGCGCGAGATGATCCGGCTGCTGCGCCCGGGGCAGGGGGACGTGCTGCCCCACCCCTCGGGCTTTGGCGTCGACGGGGAGGGGCAACGATGAGCCGCCGCGAGAAAGATGCCGTCGAACGGGCCGCGCGCCGCGCCGCCAAGCTCGAGCGCATGAAGCAGAGCGATCCAGAGCCCTCGCTCGGATCGCGGCTCGGCCAGATCGGTATCCTCGGCTGGGCGGTGCTGGTGCCGATGCTGCTGGGCGTGGTGCTGGGTCGCTTCCTCGACCGCGTGGCCGACACCAACATCATGTTTACCGCCGCCGGGATCTTCCTCGGTGCCGCCATCGGCATGCACGCGGTCTGGAGATGGATGCACAAACAATGACCCCGGATCTCGCATATGCCGCCCTCGGCCTTGTCGCGGGCTTCCTCGTGGGGCTGGCGCATTTCTCCAGCCTGCGCCGGCTGACGGCGCTCTATCTCGAGGGGCGCGCGCCGAAGAAGGCCGTGGCGCTGCAGCTCCTGCGGCTGGGTATCGTGGGGCTGGTGCTCTTCGGGCTGGTTCAGCTCGGCGCGCTGCCGCTGCTGGCCGGCGCGCTGGGGCTGGTGCTGGGCCGCGAGGTCGTGGTGCGCCGGGCGCGGAGGGAGGAGAGCTGATGCAAAGCCCGCTCGAACATGTCACCCTCTTTCATATCGGCCCGGTGCCGATCGCCGAGCCGGTGGTCGTGACCTGGCTGATCATGGCGGGGCTCGGGGCCTTCGCCTTCCTCGCCACCCGCAAGCTCAGCATCCTGCCGAGCAAGACCCAGACCGTTCTCGAGCTCTTCGTCACCGTGCTCGACGACCAGATCCGCGACACCATGCGCCGCGACCCGGCGCCGTTCCGGCCGCTGATCGGCACGCTGCTGCTCTTCGTGCTGATCGCCAACTGGTCGTCGCTGATCCCCGGCGTCGAGCCGCCCACCGCCCATATCGAGACCGACGCCGCGCTGGCGGTCTGGGTCTTCGTCGCGACCATCGTCTTCGGCATCTCCGGGCGCGGGCTGAAGGGCTATCTCGAGACCTTCGTGGAGCCCAGCTGGGTGATGATGCCGCTCAACCTCATCGAGCAGATCACCCGCACGTTTTCGCTCATCATCCGCCTGTTCGGCAACGTCATGTCGGGCGTCTTTGTCGTCGGCATCGTGCTGTCGCTGGCCGGGCTCTTCGTGCCCATCCCGCTGATGGCGCTCGAGCTGCTGACCGGCGCCGTGCAGGCCTACATCTTCGCGATCCTCGCAACCGTCTTCATCGGCGCCGCCGCCGGAGAGAGCGAGGAGATCCCGCTAACCGCCAAGGAGTCTGACTGACCATGGAAGGCAATCTCGTTGAAATCGTTTCGGTGTTCTCCGCCGCCCTCGCCGTGAGCTTCGGCGCCATCGGCCCCGCGCTGGGAGAAGGCCGCGCCGTGGCCGCCGCGATGGACGCCATCGCGCGCCAGCCCGAAGCCGCCGGCACCCTCAGCCGCACCCTGTTCGTGGGCCTCGCCATGATCGAGACCATGGCCATCTACACCCTCGTCATCGCGCTGCTGGTGCTCTTCGCCAACCCCTTCGTCTGATCGGCATATCGCCATGACCATCGACTGGTGGACACTCGGTCTGCAGACCGTCAACGCGGCCATCCTGATCTGGCTGCTCGCCCGGTTCCTGTTCCGGCCAGTGTCCGAAATCATCGAAAAGCGGCAGGCGCTGGCGCATGCGGACCTTGATGCAGCGGAGGCGGCGAAGGCCGCCGCCGAGGCCGAGCGCGCGGCAGCCGAGGCCGAGCGGGCCGAGATCTCGGCCAGCCGCGCCGCCCTGCTCGATGCGGCGCAGGCCGATGCCGGGCGCGAGACC
>NZ_JBYNAH010000120.1:0-15000 GCF_059781815.1 Salipiger sp.
CAGCTTGAATCATGCTCAAAGCCTGATGTGAATCCCTTTTGTCAACACGACCTAGACGATCTGGGCGCGGAACATATCGTAATAGCGCCCCTTGTTGGCGATCAGATCGTCATGGCGTCCTTCTTCCACGATCTTTCCATTCTCGAGCACGTAGGTGTAATCCGCCGAGCGAATGGTCGACAGGCGATGGCTTATCACCAGTGCGGCGCGGTCTCCGAGCTTGTCCCGAAACCCCTCGAACAGAGCGACCTCGGCGGCCGGGTCGGTGGCGCTGGTCGGTTCGTCGAGAATGAGGAACCGCGATTGCGGGTAGAACGCGCGCGCCAGGGCGACCCGCTGCCACTGCCCGCCGCTCAGCTCGACACCATTGTCGAAGAGACGGGCGAGCATGGTGTCATAGCCCTCCGGCAGATCCTCGATAATGCCGCTCGCCCCGGCAAGGCGGGCGGCATGCGCGATGCGCGGCCCGTCGCCGGGCTGTTGAAGGTCTCCGAGCTGGATATTTTCACGCGCCGTAAACGCATATTGCGCAAAGTCCTGAAAAACGACCCCGAACTGGCGGCGATAATCGCTCGGATCGAAGGCCCGGATGTCTGTGCCATTCAGCGTGATGGTCCCAGCCTGCGGATCGTAGAGGCGGCAAAGGAGCTTTATCAGGGACGATTTCCCGGACCCGTTCCCGCCCACGAGGGCGACGAATTTCCCCGGAGGCAAATGCAGCGAGACGCCGTCGAGCGCTGTCCGCGCGCCGCGGTCATATCTGAAACGGACATCGGTCAGGCGCAAACCGTCATCGAGGGCATCTGGAAGGGGCCGGGGGAGGGGGCTGGCGGAGATGGTCGGTTCGATGGCGAGAAACTGAAACAGCTGTCCAAGAAAGATCCTGTCGTCGTAGAGCCTTGAAAGGCTCTGAACAGCGCCACGCCCGGTCGCCTCGGCGCGCTGGAAGGCGACGACAAGCAGGATCAGGGCGCTCAGCGCCTCGGCATTTGTCGTCGCCGAGCCGGCGACCAGCAGGGCGGAGGCGATGAAGACGGCACCGGCGAGAAGCGCGATCAGCGCCTCGCGCGAGGCCCGCAGCCATTCGATCCTGATCTGCACCTCGCGGATCGTGTCGCGCAGGCTTCGGAACCGATGTCTCAGGTGGTCGCCGATCTGGAAGACGCGAATTTCCTTGGCGTATTGCTCGGATGTGAGCAGCCAGTCCAGATAGGCGGCCTTGCGCTCCATCTGGATGCGCTCGGTGATCCAGCGAAAGCGCATCCCCGTGGCACGCAGGTGGACGAGCAGCGTCAACCCAAGCGCGAGGGCAATGCCCGGCAGGATGCGCCAGTCCAGCCCGACGATCACGACGCCGGTGCCCAGCAGCAGGATGACGCTTCGCAGAAAGGTCAGCGCATTCGAAATCACCTCGGCTGGCCGTTGTGCACCGACCTCGCGGGCGCGCTCGAGCGCATCGTAATACAAGGCGCTGTCAAAGAAACCGAGATCCGCCGCCACCGTGCGGCGCTGGATCTCTTCGTTGACCACGTCTGCCACGAGCAGGCTTTGCTTGGTCCGGAGGTAGGCCCCGACCGATGCGAGAACCTTCGTCGCAAGCATCATCGAGACCGCAAGTCCAAGCGCAACCATGGTTCGGAGAGTGACGGTGTCCGCGGCGCTCGCGTCCTGCATCGCAACCGACGTCACCAGGATCTTGATCGAGAACAACAACGCGACACCGAAGATCGCCTCGACCACGGCGGTCACCACGACAAGCCAGGTCAGGGTCTTTTCGGCGTAGCGGAGCAGGTCCATCACGTCTGCCCAGAACTGGATGTAGGCCCTTAGCCTGTCGATCACGGTCTTGGGCCCGGCGCAAAGGTCGTTGTCGTAAACACGCGGCGTTATCCTGTCTGAGCTGGCTGGAAAGGTTTGGTCTGAAAGAGGCTGGTCTGGAATGAACCGGTCGGTCGGGGGTTTGAAAGCGGGGTCGGGCAGGGCTGCCCCGGCTCCGGCGAAACGCGGAATCGGATTCCGTTATCCGCGAGAGGCATATGCGTTTGACGAAAGCGGAGAAGTTCTGAGGGCCTGTCACCGTAAGCTGGAGAGTCCAAGGCATATCCAGTGGTGGAATACGCAAATATCAATCTTTACGGACCCTGCGTTAATAAATTCTTAACCCCGACGCGCGGGACTCGACAGGCATAGCTGGGTTGCCCGGATTTAAGCAGGTTGAATGATTTGATGAGCGCAACGCCCGAGACCGATCTCAATTCGCCCGAGCATCGTTTGTTGCTTCTTCTGTCCCTGATCGAGCTGGATGACGATCAGCGCGCGTTTGCCCGCCGTCTCTGTGCGCAGATCCGGGATTGGTCCGGCGTCTTCTCGGTTGCCGCGCGGCGTTTCGGGCTGCCTCTGACCGTCCGCAACCTTCAGGCGGTGGGATGGCCGGAGCCGGCTGCCGGGCTCTTTCCAGACTTGCAGGGGCTGGTGTCACGGCAGGCCCGGCAGAACCTGATGGTGGCCGCGGAACTGCGGCAATTTGCACAGACATGTCTGCAGCCGTTGCATGCCAATTACCTGATTTTCAAGGGGATCGCGCTTTGTCGCTCCTACTATCCGGATCTCGGGCTGCGCCCCTGCCGGGATATCGACATCGCTGTCGAAGGCGGAATGCTCGAGCCGGTGATCCGCCGGGCGATCACGGAACGGTACCGCCTGTTCGCTCCGAACGGCAAGGGGGGCGCCCTCACGAGCGCGCGGGAGATCGACGCGCTCCTGCGCTATGCACGATCGGCGGTTCTGGTCTCTCCCGGCGGGATTGCCATCGACCTGCAGCCGGGGATCGACAAGTTCTCCGGGATCTTCGACGACTACGATGTCTTCCGTAATCTTGACGGTCTGGAGTTCGGCGGTCTGCGGTATCCGGTTCTGAAGCCGGCTTTCCTGTTCAACTATATCTGCCACCACCATGCGCGGCATCTGTGGTCGCGGCTGCACTGGCTCAGCGATCTCGACGCGCTCCTGCGCTCGCCGAACCTGGATCTGGCAGAGGTGCGGGCCCTTGCCGACCGTTTCGGACAGCGCGGCGCTGTAGAGGCGGCACTGGAGTTTCATCAGCTGGCGCCCCGGCCGGTGCCATGGGATCTGTCCCGCAGGACGCATGGCCATGCCTATCTGACCCTCTGCCTGCAGAGCCTCGGCGGCGGCGATGGGCAGGAAAAGCGCATGGCGATGGGCCTGATTGGCGGCGAATTCATGTTTCGCTGGCAAGCGAGCGATCTGCTCCGGCGGCGCGCCCGTCGCAATTGGCTCCGGACCATGCTGGCTCCGTCCTACCACCAATATCAGGCGGTGCCGCTGCCGCGCGCGCTGCAGTGGGTCTACTATCCCTTCCGCGTTGCCCATCTTGCCGCTGGCGGTGTGCGGCGCAGATGGCAGGGATCGCGCTGATCGCAGCGGCTGGCGGCAGGCGCGGACGGATCCACGGGCTTGCAGCGCGGGAGGGTCGCGGCAACGGGCCTGTGGGGCCTGTCTGCCGCGACCGGCGTTTTGCGCCCGGTCAGTCCTGTCGCGTTGCGATCTTCGCGAGCCGCCGGAGTCGGGCCCCGTCAGCGGCCTGATCGGCCACGTCCCGCAGACGTGCCCAGGCGGCACGATAGGCGAGATCGCAGGTCCGTTCCATGAAGCCATGCGCCAGCTCGGCGGCATCGGCGGCGCCCGCGATGTGGCGGGCCTCGGCCTCCCACTGTGCCACGGCCTCACCGAGAGACGGGTCGCTGTCGCGCAGGAAGGCGGCAAAGGCCTTGGCCCCGGCGCCATCGTTCAACGTCAGCGAGCGCGTGGCGGTGGTGCGGGCGTGGATGCCGTTGGTGCCCTCGTAGATCGCGCAGATGCGGTTGTCGCGCCAGTTCTGCTCGGCGCCGTACTCGCGCAGGTAGCCGTAGCCACCCATCACCTGGATCGCCAGATCGGCGGCGCGGCTGCCGGCCTCGGTGCAGAAGTACTTGCAGACCGGGGTCATGAACTCGACGAAATCGCGCTCGGTGCCGAGCTCCTGCGCCACCAGCGTGATGTGGCAGAGCGCCCGGCCGCCAAGCGCCAGCGCGTCGCAGGTGTCGATCATGCGCGCCACGTCGGGGTGCTGGTCGATGCTCACCACCTGGCCCTCGCCGCCCCGGCCCTGCTTGCGCTCGGCGGCGTAGTGCTTGGCGAGGTCCGCCGCGCGAGCGGCGTGGGCGACGCCTTGCAGGCCGACATCGAGCCGCGCGTGGTTCATCATCGCGAACATCGCCTTGAGCCCCGCGCCCTCGGCCCCAACAAGCTCCCCCTGCGCGCCGTCGAAGGCGAGCTGGCAGGTGGGCGAGGCGTGCAGACCGAGCTTTTCCTCGATCCGCGTCACGTTGACGGCGTTGCGCACACCATCATCGCCGATCGCCGGGCAGGCAAACAGGCTGAGGCCCCGAATGCCGTCCTCGGGCGCGCCGGTGCGGGCGAGCACGAGATGCAGGATGTTGTCGGTCATGTCCTGATCGCCGCCGGAGATGAAGATCTTCTCGCCCTCGATCCGCCAGCCCTCACCGTCGCGCGTGGCCTTGGTGCGGATGGCCGAGAGGTCGGAGCCGGCGCCGGGCTCGGTCAGGCACATGGTCGAGAGCCATTCGCCCGAGGCAAGCTTCGGGATATACGCCTCTTTCTGCGCCTCCGAGCCGAAACGCATCAGCAGCGAGATCGCGCCATGGGCCAGCGAGGTGACCATCTGCAGCGAGTGGTTGGCGCCGGTGAAGATCTCGCTCACCGCCGCCAGCACCGGCCCGCCCAGCCCCATGCCGCCGTATTCCTCCGGCGCCGCGATTCCCTGCCAGCCGCCCTCGGAGAGCTCGGCATAGACCTCGGCAAAACCGTCGGGCATCCGCACCCGGCCATTCTCGAGGCGGCAGCCCTGTTCATCTCCCGGCGCGTCGAGCGGCGCGATGCGCCCCTCGGCGAAGGCGGCGAAGTGGCTGGTGATCTCGGCGGCCAGCTCGTCATCCCAGTCGGGAAGACGGTCGGCGCGGGCGACGTGGCGCAGCGAGAACAGGATGTCGTCGGTGGGGGCGTGGAAGGCGGTCATGTCACGAAATCCCCAGCAGCCGCATGGCGTTGTCCTTGAGGATCAGCGGCCGCACCTCGTCGCGGAACTCGGCCTTGTCGAAGGCATCGAGCCATTTCTCGGGCGCGATCATCGGCCAGTCGGAGCCGAAGAGCATCTTCTTCTTCAGGATCGTGTTGGCGTATTGCACGAGGATCTTGGGGAAGTACTTCGGCGACCAGCCGGAGAGGTCGATATAGACGTTGGGCTTGTGCTGCGCGACCGAGAGCGCCTCTTCCTGCCAGGGGAAGGAGGGATGCGCGAGGATGATCGGCATGTCGGGGAAATCGACCGCGAGATCGTCCATATACATCGGGTTGGAATACTTCAGCCGCATGCCGTTGCCGCCGCGCATCCCCGATCCGACGCCGGTCTGGCCGGTGTGGAACAGCGCCGGCACGCCGGCCTCGGCGATGGCCTCGTAGAGCGGGTAGGCCATGCGGTCATTGGGGTAGAAGCCTTGCATGGTAGGGTGAAACTTGAACCCCTTGATGCCGTGGTTCTCGACGAGGTCGCGGGCCTCGCGGGCGCCGAGCTTGCCCTTGGCGGGGTCGATCGAGGCGAAGGGGATCAGGATGTCGGCGTTCCTGGCGCAGGCCTCGGCGACCTCGTAATTGTTGTAGCGCCGGTAGCCGGTCTCGCGCTCGCTATCGACCGGGAAGATCACCGCGGCGATGTTCTTCTCGCGGTAATGCGCGGCGGTCTCGTCGATGGTCGGCGGGTGCGACCAGGGCGCGCCGAAATACTTCGCCATCGTCGATTGCAGCTCGTCATAGCCGTCATCGGTGTGACAGCCGCAGGCCTCCTCGGCATGGGTGTGAAAGTCGATCGCGCGGACGTTTTCGAAATCGATCATGGTCGGTCCTCCTCAGACGCGGATCAGCGCCGGGTCTTCGTTGTCGTAGAGCCGCTCGAGCAATTCGGCCCGGCGGGTCAGGATCTTCTTGATGTTCAGCGAGCCCTTGTCGGTGATCTCGTGGTGCTCCAGCGAGGGCGGCTCCGCAAGAACGATGGCGCGGGTGATGCGCTTGGCCGAGCCGGTGACATGGGCGTTCATCTCGCGCAGCTTGACCTCGATCTGGGTCATCAGGTGCGGGTCGGTGACGGCGCCCTCGGTGACATCGCCGGGCGCGGCCGCGCCGGGGGCGGGGAAGATGAAGAGCCCGACCTCGCCGCGGTCATGGCCGCAGATCACCACATCCTGCGCCAGTCCCGCCAGCTCCTTGAGCGCGGTCATGCGCAGGTTGCCCGCCTGCACCCAGGTGCCGGTGTCGAGCTTGAAATCCTCCGACACGCGGCCATCGAAGATCAGGCCGCGGTTCTCGTCCTCGGGATCGACGAAGCGCACCGCGTCGCCGGTGATGAAGAAGCCCTCCTCGTCGAACGCTTGCGCGGTCTTCTCGGGATCGCCGTAATAGCCCGGCATGATGTTGGGGCCCTTGACGCGGATCTCGCAGCGCATGTCCTCGTCGGGGATCAGCTTGAGCTCGACCGCCGGCAGCGGCACGCCGATGACACCCGAGCGGCCGATCGGCTCGTGCACCATGACGCAGGCCGGGGCCGTCTCGGTCAGGCCCCAGCTCGAGATCATCATCGGCAGGCCGCCGCGGGCCTGAAGGCAGAACTGCTCGAGCGCCTCCCAGACATCCTGCGGCAGCGAGGCCCCGGCGTAGAACAGCAGCTGCTGGTCCTTGAACAGGTGCTCCTGCGTCGCCGGGTCGTCCTTGATCGCGTCGACCAGCATGTTCCAGCCCACCGGCACGTTGAAGGCCAGCGTGCCGGGGCGGTCGGTGCGGTTCTTTAGCGTGGTGGCGAAGCCGCGCCCGGTGGGCTTGCCGCTGTCGATGGTCAGCGTGCCGCCATGGCTCAGCATCATGTTGACGTTATGCGAGCCGCCGAACACGTGGTTCCAAGGCAGCCAGTCGGTGATGCGCGGGGCATGGTCCTTCAGGAAGGGCAGCGCCACCTCCATCTGCACCTGGTTCACGCACATCATCCGGTGCGTGGTCAGCACGCCCTTGGGATCCGAGCTCGAGCCGGAGGTGAAGAGGATCTTGGCCAGCGTGTCGGGGCCGACCTTGGCGTGGGCGGCGTCGAGCTCGGGGCTTTCCTCGGTATGCACCAGCTCGGACATGGTGGTGACCGGGCGCCCGGCCTCGCCGCGCGCGGCGACGATCTCGACATCGGCAAGCTGCGGCAGCGCCAGCGCCGCGGCGTAGCGGGTGGCGTCATCGACGAAGGCCATCTTGGGCTTCACCTTGTCGAGCACGAAGATCAGCCGGCCATGGGCCTCGGTGATCAGCGAATACTGCTCGGCCAGCGGCACCACCGGCACGCCGATATACTGCGCCGCCAGCGACAGCAGCAGGTGGTCGAGCCCGTTGCCCGACATCATCGCGATGGTGTCACCCTCGCCAAGGCCGCGCGCCAGCAGCGCCGAGGCGATGGCCCGGACCTGCTGCAGCAGCTCGAGATAGGTCACGTTGCGCCAGCCGGGGCCCTCGACGGGGCGCTCGGAGACGGCCACGCGATAGGGTGCCTTCTCGGCCCATTCATGCAGCCAGGCACCGGTATTGGCGACCGGCTCGGGCAGGTCGTAGCCCGAGCGCAGCAGGATGGTGCCGTCGGCGCGATCCTCGCGGAGGACCTTGTGCGGCACATAGCGGGTCAGGGTGTGGCGGCGGGCCCAGTCGGCCCGGGCGGTCGGGTCCGTGGGGGCGCGTTCGATGACGTGGGTGTTCATGGCTCCTCCTCTTCCCGCGTTCTCAGCGGAAGACCGGGTTGCGCTTTTCGAGGAAGGCGCGCAGCCCTTCCTCGGCGTCCGGCGTGGTCTGCACCAGCGCCGCGGCGAGGCTCTCGGTAAAGAGCCCGTCCGAGCGCGACATGTCGCCGATGCGGGTCAGGGCGTTGACCATGAAGTAGTTCGACATCGGCGCGTTGGCGGCGATCTTGGTGGCCAGCTTGCGCGCCAGCGGCAGCGCCTCGCCCTCGCCGACGGCGTAATGGGTGAGGCCGAGCTGCAGCCCTTCCTCGGAGTTGTACTTGCGCCCCGTGAGCATCATCTCAACCATGCGGTCGGGGCCGAGGATGCGGCCGACGCGCACCGTCGCGCCACCGCCCACGAAGATGCCGCGGCGGCCTTCGGGCAGCTGGAAGATCACCGACGGCTCGGCGATGCGCACATGGGTCGCGGTGGCCATCTCGAGCCCGCCGCCGATCACCGCGCCGGTCATGGCGCTGACGGTGATGACGCCGCCATACTGAATCATGTCCATCACCCGGTGCCAGTTGCGCGAGTGGTAGACGCCATCCTCGGCGCTGCGCGAGACGTGCTCGGCGAGGTCGAGCCCAGAGCAGTAATGCCCGCCGCGCCCGTGCAGCACGACTACGCGGACCTCCTTCGGCAGGGTGTTGTAGAACTCCTCGATCTCGGCCAGCAGCCCGTCGGACATGGCGTTGCGCTTGTCCTCGCGGATCAGCTCGAGCTCGGCGATCTGCCCGTTGTAGGAGGCTTCGGTATAGGTGCCTGTCATGGTGTCGGTCCTCACTTGGGCGGTCATTTGGGGGCGAGACGGACGGCGCTGTCGATGCGGATGACCTCGCCGTTCAGAAGGGGGTTTTCGACGATCTGCTGCACCAGCATGGCGTATTCGTCGGGTTTGCCCATCCGCGACGGGAAGGGCAGGCCTGCCTCGAGCGAGGCCTTGGCCTCGGGCGGCAGCCCGGCGCTCATGGCGGTCTCGAAGAGGCCCGGCGCCACGGTCATCACCCGGATGCCGAAGCGCGCCAGCTCGCGCGCCGCCGGCAGGGTCATCGAGGCGACGCCGCCCTTCGAGGCCGCATAGGCAGCCTGTCCGATCTGCCCGTCCTGGTAGGCGACCGAGGCGGTGTTGACGATGACGCCGCGGGCGCCGTCTCCGTCGACCGGCTCGAGCGCCGCCATCTCGCGGGCGGCGATGTTGAGCACGGTGTAGGTGCCCAGCAGGTTCACCCGGAGGGTGCGCTCGAACAGGCCGACGGTCAGCGCCCCGTCGCGCGGGAGGATGCGCGACGCGGTGCCGATCCCCGCGCAGCTTACCACGATGCGCGGTGCGCTGCCGAAATGCTCTTTGCAGCGCTCGAAGCCCGCCTCGACGGAGGCCGCGTCGGAGACGTCGGCCGCGAGGCCAAGCCCGCCGATCTCGGCCGCGACGGCCTCGGCGGCCTCGAGGCTCAGGTCGAGGACGGCGACACGGGCGCCCGCCTTTGCCAGCCGCCTTGCGGTGGCGGCGCCGAGGCCGCTGCCGCCGCCGGTGACCAGCGCGATGGTGTTGTTGATGTCCATTGGGAGGCTCCTCAGAACAGGCCGCGGGTCAGCAGCATGGCGGCGACCAGCGCGATGTCGGCGGCGAGAAACGGCAGGATGCCGGCGAAGATCTGCTCGAGCTTCACGTAATCCCGCGCCACCGAGTGGATGACGAAGACGTTAAGCCCGACAGGGGGCGTGATCATGCCGATCTCGAGCAGCTTGGCGACCAGCAGACCGAACCAGATGGTGTCGATGCCATGCGCGGTGGTCAGCGGCAGGAACAGCGGCAGGGTCAGCAGCAGCGCGCCGATTGGCTCGAGGAACATGCCAAGCGCGATGTAGATCAGCACGATGATCAGCAGCAGGCCGGTGGTGCCGAGGCCCATCGCCTCGACCAGCATGCCCACTTCGCGAGACAGCCCCGACATCGCCACGAGGCGGGTGAAGAGCCCGGCGCCGATGGCGATGATGAAGAGCGCGCCCGAAGCGAGGATGGTGTCGACAAGGCTTTCCTTGAAGTCGGCCCAGCTCAGCGAGCGCCGCAGCAGCCCAAGCGCCAGCGCCATGAAGGCGCCGAAGGCCCCGGCCTCGGTGGCGGTGAAGATGCCGCCGAAGAGTCCGCCGAGCACGGCGCAGATCAGCAGCAGCACCGGCCAGATCTCGAGCGTCTTCTTCCAGCGGTCGCCCATGGTGTAGGGCTCGACCATGGGCAGGCGCTCGGGCTTGCGCCACCAGACGAAGAGCACCGCGCCGATGTAGAAGAACAGCGAGGCGAGGCCGACAAAGACGCCGCCCATGAACAGCGCGTTGATCGAGCTGTTGGACTGGATGCCGAACAGGATCAGGATGATCGAGGGCGGGATCAGCGCCCCGATGGTGCCGCCCGCGGCGACAGAGCCGGTGGCGATGCGCAGATCGTAATTGTTGCGCTTCATCTCGGGGATGGCGATACGGCCGATGGCGGCGGAGCAGGCCACCGACGAGCCCGAGACCGCGGCAAAGCCGCTGGCGCCGGCCAGCGAGGCGATGGCGAGACCGCCGGGCAGCCAGCTCCACCAGACCCTGGCGGCCTCGAACAGGCCCTTGGTGAGGCCCGAGTGATAGGCGATATAGCCCATCAGCAGGAACATCGGGATCGAGCTCAGCGTCCAGCTGGCCGAGGCCGAGTAGGGAATGTTGGAAAGCATGCTCATCGCGGGTCGCAGGCCGGCGATGGCCCAGATGCCCAGGAAGGACACGCAGATCAGGCTCACCCCGATCGGCACGCGCAGCGCGATCAGCGCCAGGAGGCCGGCGAGGGCGAGAATGCCGATGGTGACGGGATCCATCAGTTGGTCTCCTTATGGGTGGCCTGAAGTTCGTCCAGCGGGTCGTGGGCGGTCAGCTCGATGCGGCCGGTGAGCACTTCGACGAGGCGCAGCACCAGCACCAGCGACATCAGCCCGAACGAGATCGGTAGGATCCAGTAGCTGGGCCAGGTCTGAAACACGGTGGTCCCGACCTCGACATAGGCGCCGCGATCGGTCTGGCGCAGGGCGTTCTCGGCGGTGCCCCAGGTCATCGGGACGAACACGGCGAGCGCCACGGCGAAGCCGATCAAGGCGACGATCTTGCGCGGCAGGCCGGTGAGGCGATCGGTGAAGATCGTCGCCTCGATGTGGCGGCGGCGGATTTCGGTCATGGCAAGCGGCAGGAAGCTGATCGCAACCATGTAATAGCGGCTGACGAGATCGGCGGTGGCGGGAAAGCCGGCCCCCAGAAAGGTGCGCATGAAGACGTCGACGACGATCTGCAGCATCATTGCCAGCAGGACGAGCGACGCCAGTACGGCGCTGATCCGACCGATCCATTTCTCGATGAGGTACATGACCCTCTCCGGCGAATGTGTGGGGATGGAAGGGGTGTTCGCGCGCCCCGCATCAGGGGCAGGGCGCGCAGGCCCGGTCAGGAGCCGTAGGCGTTCAGGTCGATCTTGGAGAAGATTTCGTCATAGCGCAGCTTGGCGAGATCCTCGTAGCTCATGTCGGTAGACACGAGGCCTTCCCACTTCTCGATCAGCGCCTTGTAGCGGTCGATCTTGGCCTGAGCGTCCTTGACGCCGCGCTCGGTCAGGATGTCGGCGGCGGCGGCGAGGCGCTCTTCGTTATAGGCCGCCTTGGCGGCGGTCAGGCTTTCGTCAGGGGCGATGAACTCGATGCCCTCGGTTCCCCGGGCCTTCTCGGCGTCTTCGAGGAAGCCGACGAGGCCCTTGGCGATGCCGTACTGGGTCGCCTTGGCCAGCGCCTCGCGCTCCTCGGCCGACATCCGCATCCACAGCAGGCCGCTGACGCCGCCGGCGGCGGCGCCGTTGAACACGCCTTCCTCGATCTCGGTCACGTAGCCGATCACGTCACCGAGGCGGTTGGCGATGATCTCGTGGTTGGCGCTGAAGGTGCCGTCGATGACGCCCTGGCTCAGCCCCTCGAAGAGCTCCGAGGAGGGCAGCTGGGTCGGCTCACCGCCCATCGCCTGCACGAAGCCCGCGTAGAGCGGCGCGCCGGTGCGGATGCGCATGCCCTTCACGTCCTCGACGCTGCGCACCGGCTTGGTGGTCAGCAGGTTGTAGGGCGGGGTCGCATCGGTGCCGAGATAGACCTGGCCGTTCTGGGTGAACTCGGCCTGGCAGTCGGCGCAGGTGGCGATGTACTCGGTCACGGCGGACGAGATCACGAGGTTGTTCGACCCGAGGATCGACAGCTCCGAGGGCAGCGCCGCGTCGGGGAATTCCGCCGGGAAATAGGGCATCAAGAGCGTGCCCATCTCGGTCACGCCGTCGCGCAGGCCCGAGCTCATCTCGTTCGGGGCCACGAGGCCCGAGGGGGTGTCCTGGAGATCCCAGGCGCCGCCGGTGAACTCTTCGAGACGGGTGCCGATTTCCGGGTACACCACGGTCGCCAGTACGTGCGCCGGGCCAAAGCCGCTGGTGGCGCGGATGGTGTCGGCCTGCGCCACCGGCGCGGCCGCCATCAGGGCGCCGGCAACGGCCAGCGCAGCAAATCTCACAGTCATGTCTTCCTCCCTTGAACCCGCCCAATCCCTCCGGGCGGAATGTCCGGCCTAGTCGGCCATTGAACTTTCGATGCGGTTCAGCAGCGACAGCAGAAGCTGCTGCTCCTCGTCTTCCAATGCGGTCAGGCACGCGGCCTCGGCGGCGGCGATGGCCTCGTTTGCCTTGTCGTGCAGGCGGCGCCCGCGCACCGTCGCCTTCAGCTCGAAGCGGCGGCGGTCGGTCTTCATCTGGGTGCGGCTGACCAGCTCACGGGTCTCGAGCTCGTCGACCATCACCACCAGGTTGGAGCGCTCGATCTTCAGCAGCTCGGCCAGCGCCGAGGGTGTGATGCCGGGATTGCGCACGATCACCGACAGGCAGCTGAAGGTGGGAATACGCAGGTCGAACTCGGCGGCGGCCCGCTGCGCGGCGGAGTGCAGAACGATGTAGGCACGCTTGACGTTGTAGCCCATCAGCCCGCGCACCGCGCCTTCGTCGACGTGGTCGGTCGCGACGGGATCTTTGCGGGGCTTGCTGGGGGCCATGTCGAATCTCCTCTTGCCAAGGAAGATGCGGACAAAAGTAGTTATGGTCAATAACTATTATTTTGCATAACTAGCTGCAGTGCAGCAAAAGACCTGCCTCCGAGCCGGCTTGCGGCCGGGTCAGGGTCTTGATCTGATTGGGTTTTGAGAGGTTTCGGCGCTGCGGCGTCCGGGGGGCTGCGCCGCCCAGAGGATCAGCCGTCCGTGGCGGTTTTTCCGGGGGCGATCTCGCCTTCCGCGGTGCGCAGGGGCACGCGGCTGAGCTCGTTTTCGGCGGTCGTCACCTTGCAGAGCAGCGCCACCAGCGTGTCGCGCTCGTCCGCGTCGAGCTGCTTGAGCATCACCTCCTGAGCGCGCCGGACGACCGGCCGCACGTCGCGCAGCAGCGCCGCGCCGCGGTCGGTTAGGGTCAGTACGCGGGCGCGGCGGTCGGTGCGGCTGACGCTGCGCTCGAGCAGCCCTCGGGCTTCGAGACGGGCCACCACGCCGCCGATGGTGGCGCGGTCGATGGCGACGAGCCCGGCGAGTGTCGCCTGTTCGATGCCGGGGTTCTCTTCCAGCATACACAGCGCGGCGAACTGCATCGGCGTGAGATCGAAGCCGGCGGCCTTGGTCTCGGCGGCAAAGGCCGAGACCGAGATCTGGTGCATGCGGCGGATCAGGTGGCCGGGCAGGTCATAAAGGTCTGTCATCATGGGTCACCGGATCGGCTTGGGCGGGTCCGGTCAGTATGTAACCCAGCGCCCTGCCGGGTAAAGATATAAGTGTGCTTACTGTTTGTCTGACGTCGCCCTGCAACAGGCGTCAGCCTGCGATCATCACGTTGAGCAGGGCACAGCGGCGCTCGTCGCGCACCACGCGCAGCGCCTCGTCGAGCGCTGCGCGCAGCTCCTCGGGCGCGGTGACGGCGCGGGCCCATGCGTTGCTGGCCCCGGCCACCTTGCAGAAATCCGGCGAGGGCGAGAGCCCGGTCAGCGGCATGGCGTTGGCGCGCGACGCGGCGCCATCGGGGTAGAGCCCCGACACCGAGTGCCGCACCGCGCCCCATTCGCCGTTGTTGAGGATCACCAGCAGCACCGGCAGCGACAGCGCCTCGGCGATCTGGTGGCAGGCCACCGGGTTGGCGAACATGTAGCTGCCGTCGCCCAGCGTGGCGACGCAGAGCCGGTCCGGCTCGGCGAGCTGCGCTCCGAGCGCTGCCGGAAAGGACCAGCCGAGCCCGCCGGAATGGGGCTCCTGGAACCACGAGCGGTGGGCGCGGCGGGGCAGGGTGCCAAGCATCGTGCCGAGCTCGGAGAACACCGAGCACGGCCCCTCGCCCTGCGCGTCGAGCGCCTCGCCGAGCACGCGGCTGACGGTGGGCTTGTCGAGCCGATCGCCCTTTGGCTGCGCGGCCTGTGCCAGCATCTCGCGCTGCGCGGCGCTGGCGTGCGCCAGCCGGTCGCGGCGCTGGGCGAGCCGGTCCTCGTCGCGCGGCAGCTCTGCCATCGCCGCGATCAGCGCCGGGAGCGTGCGGGCGGTCTCGCCGGTGATCGAGAGATCCGAACGGAAGCTGCGCACCGGGAAGCGCGAGAACAGCGGGTCGGGGCCGATATTGGCGATCTTCGCATCGGCGCGCGGCTGGTGCGCATCGGGCATCCACGGCGCGAGGCAGTCGAGGATCACCACCACGTCGGCCTTGGCCAGCCACGGGCCGGGATCGGCGCCGACGTGGCAGGGATGGTCGGTGGCAATCGCCAGATGCGTGGCCCACCACGAGCAGACCGCGATGCCCCAGTCGGCGCACCACTGCGAAAAGGCGGCAAAGCTCGCGGCGTCTCCGCTGCCGCGCTGGGCCACGACGAGCGGCGCCTCGGCCGCGGCCAGCCAGCCCGCCAGCGTGGCGATGGCCTGCGGGTCGGGGGCGGCCTCGGTCGGGGCCATGCGCGGGCGCTGCGAGAGCCCCTCGGTCGGGACCTCCTCGCAGAGCACCTCGCGCGGGATCGAGAGATAGACCGGCCCCTTGGGCGTGGAGTTGGCGATGGCA
>NZ_JBYNAH010000121.1:0-14970 GCF_059781815.1 Salipiger sp.
CAACTCGTCGACCACGCCGCGCACCCCGCGCAGCACGCCGCCCTCGCGCATCGCCGCCAGCCGCCGCGCCAGCGTCGAGGGCGTGACGCCGGCGCGCTCGGCGAGCTCGGCCGAGGCGATCTCGGGCGCGGCCTGGTACTGGCGCAGGATGCGCCGGTCGGTATCGTCGAGCATGAATTCACCGCCAAATCTCAAAAGCGAGAATGATCTTTCACCATTGCGCGGAAAATTCAAGAACTACGCAAGCACCATCGCCCGCAGCCCGCTAGATTGCCCGCCACAACGAGATCAAAAACAAGATCACCTAGGAAGGACGAGACCATGCGCGTTTATTACGACCGCGATTGCGACATCAACCTGATCAAGGACATGAAAGTGGCGATCCTCGGCTATGGCAGCCAGGGCCACGCGCACGCGCTGAACCTGCGCGACAGCGGCGCCAAGAACGTCGTCGTCGCCCTGCGCGAAGGCTCCCCCTCGGCCAAGAAGGCCGAAGGCGAAGGCCTGCAGGTCATGGGCATCGCCGAAGCGGCGGCCTGGTGCGACCTGATCATGTTCACCATGCCCGATGAGCTTCAGGCCGAGACCTACAAGAAGTACGTGCATGACAACCTCAAGGACGGCGCGGCGATCGCCTTCGCCCACGGCCTGAACGTGCATTTCGGCCTGATCGAAGCCAAGCCCGGCGTCGACGTCATCATGATGGCACCGAAGGGCCCCGGCCACACCGTGCGCGGCGAATACGTCAAGGGCGGCGGCGTGCCCTGCCTCGTGGCCGTCAACCAGGACGCCACCGGCAAGGCGCTCGAGATCGGCCTGTCCTACTGCTCCGCCATCGGCGGCGGCCGCTCGGGCATCATCGAGACCAACTTCCGTGAAGAGTGCGAGACCGACCTCTTCGGCGAGCAGGCCGTGCTCTGCGGCGGCCTCGTCGAACTGATCCGCTGCGGCTTCGAGACCCTGGTGGAAGCCGGCTACGCCCCCGAGATGGCCTATTTCGAGTGCCTTCACGAAGTGAAGCTGATCGTCGATCTGATCTATGAAGGCGGCATCGCCAACATGGATTACTCGATCTCCAACACCGCCGAGTACGGCCAGTACGTCACCGGCCCGCGCATCCTGCCCTACGAGCAGACCAAGGCGGCGATGAAGGCGGTTCTGACCGACATCCAGCAGGGCAAGTTCGTGCGCGACTTCATGCTCGAGAACGCCGTCGGCCAGCCGACCCTGAAGGCCTCGCGCCGCGCCAATGACGAGCACCAGATCGAGCAGGTCGGTGAAAAGCTGCGCGACATGATGCCGTGGATCTCCGCCGGCAAGATGGTCGACAAGGCGAAGAACTGATCGCCCTTTGATCCATCCGGCCCTTGGGCCGGATCAGGCCCGCGCCCTCACCGGCGCGGGCTTTTGCGTTGCAGAGGCGCTCAGAGCGCCTCACCCTTCTTGAGCCGGATCGCGGCGTCGATTTGCGGCGCGGTGGTGCACCACTCATCGCCCTTGGCAAGCCAGACCGCGTCGCGGGTCTCGGCGGCTACGGTGATGCGCGCGTCGCTGACGTCGACGATCTCCTGCGGCAGGATCGAGAGGAAGAGAAAGAGAGCTTCGGCGGTCAGACACATGGGGAGAGTCCTTGCAGTCGTCTGGCGTTGGTCCTCCCAGCCCCACCCTAGCGCAAACGGGGCGCCAATCGGAGCGCTTATGCTGCAATGCAGCATTTCAATCCGCCTCACACGCCCCGCTGCGGCCGAAGTGCCGAAAAAAGAGGCACATCCCGCCGGGCAGCCTCTGCGCCACGTGGCTCCGTCAGAACAGCAGCCCCCAGAGGATCGGCAGCAAAAGCGCCGTGGCGAGCGCGTTGAGCCCCATGGCAAGCCCCGCAAAGGCCCCCGCCGTCTCGTTGACCTGCAGGGCGCGGGCGGTGCCGATGCCGTGACTCGCGGTGCCGATGGCGAGGCCGCGGGCGCTCCAGCCGGTCACGCCAAAGAGGGTGAGCACCCAGGGCCCCGCCATGGCGCCGAGGATCCCGGTCACGATCACCAGCACCGCGGTCAGCGACGGCACGCCGCCGAGCTCCTCGGCAATGGCCATTGCGACCGGCGCGGTCACCGACTTGGGCGCGATCGAGGCCAGCACCTCGCCGCCGCCGCCCGCCAGCCACGCCACGCCCACCGCGGTCAGGATCGCGGTCAGCGAGCCGCAGAGCAGGCTCACGGTGATTGCCAGCGCCGAGCGCCGCACCAAGGCCCACTGCCGGTAGAGCGGCACGGCGAGCGAAACGGTGGCGGGCCCGAGCAGGAAATGCACGAACTGCGCGCCCTCGAAATAGGTGGCGTAATCGGTCCCGGTGGCGACCAGCACCGCCACCACCACGATCACTGCCCCCAGTACCGGGTTCAGCAACGGGTTGCGCCCGCCCTTCTCAAAGAGCCACGAGGCGCCCTGGAAGGCGACCAGCGTCAGGGTCAGGTGAAACAGCGGCGAGGCGCTGAGATAGACCCAAGTCTCGGCGAGGTTCTCGAGATTATCCATCGTCGCGCGCCCCGCGTCCGAGCCAGCTCATCAGGAGGCCGGTGATCGCGATGGTGGCGATGGTGCTTACCAGCAGGCCCAGACCCAGCGGCAGCGCCGCCTCGGCCAGCAGGTGGAAATGCAGCATGACCCCTGCGCCCGCGGGCACAAAGAGCAGCGACATGGCCCGCTGCAGCCCGCCCGCCGCCTGCCCCAGCCCCTCGGGCACCGAGCGGCGCAGCGCGAGGTAGAGGAACAGCAACACCATGCCGACGACAGGCCCCGGTACCGGCATGGCCAGCGTGCCGACCAGCAGCTCGCCGGCGAGCTGGCAGGTGAAGATCAGGGTGAGATAGCCAAGCATTTGCGCCTCCGGGGAAAACCTTCCCCGAAGGATAACCGCGCGAGGGCGGGCCGGATCAAGCGGTTATGCGTTGGCAGTCGCCGGGATCACTCCCAGCAGCTCACCTTGACGGTCATCGCGCCGGCAGCGGCGGTCAGGTCCTCGGGCGCCATCGCGCCCTCGCCCTGCGTTCCGGTGCTGCGCAGCCCGGCCCCGGTCAGGAAGGCCTGAAGCGCCGAGGCGTCGGCGGCAAAGGCGACGTCTTCGGGCAGCGACTGGCCGTTCTGGGCTTTGGGCAGCAGCATGCCCAGCACCGCGCCGCCCGCATCCACCACCGGACCGCCCGCATCGCCGGGCTGGGCCGCCAGCGCGAGGCGCTGAAGCTCTTCCTCTCCGCCGAGCCCGCGCAGATCCTCGAGCGCGCCGAAGGTCAGGGTCGGTGCGCTGAGAACGCCGCCGAACGGGTAGCCGGCGACGGCGACCTCGGAGTTGATCCGGGGCGTGTCCTGCCGGAACATCGCCACCGAGCGCGGCGCCAGCGCCGTGTCGGGCCGCAGAGCCGCGACGCCGAGGCCGGCGTCGCGCGCCACCACCGTGGCCTCGTAGACGTCGTCGAGCGTGATGCGCCCGCAGGACGCCACCGCGTCCGCCGAGGTCACCACGGCGCCGCCGGCATCGACGAAGAAGCCGGAGACCGTCGCCGTGGGCTTGCGGATCTCGAGCCCGGAGACCAGATCGACCGACTGGCCGGCATCGCTCACCTCTGCGGGGTCGAGCACCGCGTCGGTGGTCGAGAAGCTGCTTTGCATCAGGCCGAGCACCCGCTCGCGGCGCTCTTCGTCGCCGGCGGGCCAGATCAGGGTGAAGCCCTTGATATGGCCGTCGCGCAGGCGCACCTCGGTGTGGCTGACGATGCGGCTGTTGGAACCGGTCAGGGTAAAGCCGTCGCGGTTGCGCTCGCGCAGGCCCTCGAGCGGCACGATCTCGAGCGTCTGCATGATCTCGTAGAGACCGCCCATGCTCTGACGGTCGCCGGGCTGGCTGATCAGCAGCACGCGGGCCTGCAGCTCGCCGCTCGGCTCGTAAAGCGCGAAGGGTGCCTCGTAGCGCTCGAATGCCACGGCGCCGGTCGGCATGTCGATGCTGATGCCGGCGCGCTCGTCGCGCACCAGCTGCATGTCGAGCCCGTCGAGCACGGCGTTGTACTGCCCCATCAGGTCGGCGCGCTGCGCGGTGGTCAGGATACCGGTGACCTCGTAGCCGTTCTGCGACTGCCACGCCGCCATGGCGTTGCGGGTGCCGCGGCCGAAGGCGCCGTCGATGCCGGCGTCGTAGACCCCGGCCCAGCGCAGGGCGATCTGCAGCTGCTCGCGCTGCGCGCGGTTGAGCAGCGCCTCGCTGGCGCGGGCCTCGCGCGGGGTCTCGTCGATCACCGGCTCGGGCGCCGGCTCCGGCTCGGCCTGCACAACCGGGGTCTCGGCGGGCTGCTCCTCTGCCTGCGGGTCTGGCTGCGGCACCGGCTGCACCGGCTGCTGCGTCGCAAGCCCTGCCCCCACCGGCCAGAACTGATCGCGATACTCGGAGGTCGCGGCGAGATAGCTGTCGCGCGGGATCAGGCCGTTGGCGCGGAGGTTGCGCAGAAGCTGGCCGGCGTCGTCGGGGCTGTAGGGGCCAAGCGCGATGCCGTACCAGCCGCCACCCAGCGAGAAGCCGTTGACGTTGTCGAGACGGCTTGCGTAGCCGCGCAGCGCCGCTTCGGCCTGGGTCAGGCTCGGCTGCGCCTCGATCTGGATAAACACACGCTCCTGCGCGATGGCTGCCTGCGCGACCAGCACAGTTGCCGCGCCCGCCATCAGAATTGACCTCAACATCCCTGTATCTGTCCCTTGCGTCGGAAATCTTTTTTGCTCTGACGATGTGTTTACCAGACCGGGTCGGGCCGTCACCTCAAAATATGGTCAGCCCCGCAATTGACCCTTGCGCCTGTGACGCATAATCAGACGCAAGCTTGCAGACAGGGCAGATGCGATGACCGACACCAGCACCAAACCGCGGAGTTTCCAGGAGATCATCCTGCGACTGCAGACCTATTGGGCGGCCAAGGGTTGCGCCGTGCTGCAGCCCTACGACATGGAAGTCGGTGCCGGCACCTTCCACCCGGCCACCACCCTGCGCGCGCTTGGCTCCAAGCCCTGGGCCGCGGCCTATGTGCAGCCCTCGCGCCGCCCGACCGACGGGCGCTACGGCGAGAACCCGAACCGGCTGCAGCATTACTACCAGTTCCAGGTGCTGATCAAACCGTCGCCGCCGGACCTGCAGGATCTCTATCTCGGCTCGCTCGAGGCCATCGGCATCGACATGTCGATGCATGACGTGCGCTTCGTCGAGGACGACTGGGAAAGCCCGACGCTGGGCGCCTGGGGGCTTGGCTGGGAGGTCTGGTGCGACGGCATGGAAGTGTCGCAATTCACCTATTTTCAGCAGGTTGGCGGGCATGACTGCACGCCGGTCTCGGGCGAGCTGACCTACGGGCTCGAGCGCCTTGCGATGTACGTGCTCGGCATCGACCACGTCATGGAGATGCCGTTCAACGATCCGCAATCGCCGCAGCCGCTGCTTTATGGCGACGTGTTCCGCCAGACCGAGCAGGAATACTCGCGCTGGAACTTCGATGTCGCCGATACCGAGATCCTGCTTAAGCATTTCGAGGACGCCGAGGCCGAGTGCCAGCGCATCCTCGAGGCCGAGGCCGAGGATCCGAAGACCGGCAAGCGCATCGTCATGGCCCACCCGGCCTATGACCAGTGCATCAAGGCCAGCCACCTGTTCAACCTGCTCGACGCGCGCGGGGTGATCTCGGTCACCGAGCGGCAGGCCTATATCGGCCGGGTTCGGGCGCTGGCCAAGCGCTGCGCCGACGCCTTCGTGATGACCGAGGCCGGCGGCTACGCCGCCTGAGCCGTCAGGTTCGACATTCTGAGACAGACCCCGACCGGAGCGCAGACATGAGCGGCAAGATCCTCGGCATCGCCATCATCGTGACCGCCCTGCTCTTCGGCGCCGGGGTCTATTACTTCCAGGTCTTCCACTACTACGAGCGCGTCGAGGACGATGCCGGGCAGGTCTTCCTGACCCCGCTCGACGGCGGCGCGCCCGAACATATTGCCTACGGCGATTTCGAGGGCATCGACGCCACCAGCTCGCCGATCCGCTTCCGCGGCTGCTTCACCACGCCGGAGCGCCCGCAGGGGCTGGATGCGCGGTTCGAGCGCTACGCGGGCGCCGAGCCGCGCAACGCGCCGTTCTGGTTCGGCTGCTTCGACGCCGAGGCGATCGGGGAACTGGTCGAGACCGGCCAGGCGCATGTCTACACCGCTCAGCGCAACATCGAATACGGCATCGACCGGGTGGTTGCGGTGACCGAGGACGGGCGCGGCTACATCTGGGAAGAGATCAACGATTGCGGCGACAAGGCCTATGACGGCACGCCGCTCGGCGAGGATTGCCCCCCACGGGAGTGAGGTCGCGGGCCTCGTGTCGTGACACCGGCCCCTGATCTGCGCCGCGCCAGGTGATTCCGCGGGTTGGGGGGCGCTGCCCCCATCGCAGCAGAGCTGCGATTCCCCCGAGGTATTTTTGAACCAGAGAAGACAGGGGGTTGGGCGCGGGTGGCGAGGCCGCGCGGAACTTTTTGCAGGGCTCGGGCGCTGTCTTCCCAACCGAGGAGTTCAGCCATGTCAGACAAAGCGCCCGCCTGGGTCGTTCCCGTAATGCGCGCCGGTTATGCCGCGCGCGGTGCCGTTTATACCGTCGTCGGAGGGCTCGCGCTGCTGGCCGCCTGGCGCGGCGGACAAGCGGAGGGCACCACCGATGCGCTGGCCGAGCTGCGCGGGGTGCCCTGGGGCGTGGCGCTGCTCTGGGCCATTGCCATCGGGCTCATGGCCTACATGGTGTGGCGGCTGATCGATGCCTGGATGGATCTCGAATGCAACGGCACCGACGTCAAGGGCATGGTGGCCCGCGCCGGGCAGGCGATCACCGGGGTGATCCATGGCGTCATCGGCGTTTCCGTCGCGACCACCGCGATGCGCGGCGACAGCGGCGGAGACGGGGCGCAGACCGCGACGCAGAAGCTCATGGCGATGCCCTGGGGGCCGTGGCTGGTGATGGCCGTGGGGCTGGTGACCATCGGCGCCGGCATCTACTACGCCCACAAGGGGCTCAAGGAGAAGTACAAGCGCGACATCCGCGTGACGCCGCTTGCGCGCAAGCTCGACCCGGTGATGAAGTTCGGCCTCATCGCAGAAGGCATCGTGATCGGCATCATCGGCGCCTCGATCTTCTACGCGGGCCTGACCCACAATCCCGGCGAGGCCGGCGGTGTCGGCACCGCGCTCGACCAGATCCGCTCGGTGGCCTATGGCCGCGTGCTTCTGGGGGTGATCGCGGTGGGTCTGATCGGCTTTGCGGTGGAGAACTTCATCGAGGCCGCCTACCGCATCGTGCCGCGCCGCTCGGGCGACGACGTGATGACGCTGGCGCGCCGCGCCAAGCTCAAGGCCGAGGGCAAGCTGCAACAGGCCACCGCCTGACGGCTAACCGCTGGACCTCGGCCCCCGGGGCCGTTATCCACCGAAGCGAACAACAGCCCGCGCTGCTCCCGGCGCGGGCGGATGCTTTGGTGAGACAATGCCCGACCTTCTGATCGAACTCTTTTCCGAGGAAATCCCCGCCCGCATGCAGACGCGCGCCGCGGAGGATCTGAAGAAACTCGTCACCGACGGTCTGGTGGAGAACGGTCTGACCTATGCCGGCACCGCCGCCTTCTCGACGCCGCGCCGGCTGACGCTCACCGTGCAGGGGCTGCTCGACGCCTCCCCCGCCACCCGCGAAGAGCGCCGCGGCCCCAAGGTCGACGCGCCGGAGAAAGCCATCGCCGGCTTCCTGCGCGGCGCCGGCGTCAGCCGCGAGCAATGCGAGGAACGCGAGGACAAGAAGGGCACCTTCCTCTACGCGGTGATCGAGAAGCCGGGCCGCCCGGCCGCCGAGATCGTGGCCGAGGTGCTCGAGGCGACGATCCGCAATTTCCCCTGGCCCAAGGCGATGCGCTGGGGTGCTGGCACGCTGCGCTGGGTGCGCCCGCTGCATCGCATCACCTGCGTGCTGAGCTCGGAGGCGGGCGACGCCGTGGTGCCGCTGGAAATCGACGGCATTGTCGCGGGCCAGACCACCGAGGGGCACCGCTTCATGGGCGACGGCGCCTTCGAGGTGACCTCTTTTGCCGATTACGAGACCCGGCTCAAGCGCTCGAAGGTGATCCTTTCGGCGGAAGAACGCGCCGAAACCATCTGGCATGACGCGACAAATCGCGCTTTCGCCCAGAGCCTCGAAGTGGTCGAGGATCGCGGGCTTCTGGCCGAGGTGGCCGGGCTGGTCGAGTGGCCGGTGGTGCTGATGGGCAAGATCGACGACGCCTTCCTCGGGCTGCCGCCGGAAGTGCTGCAAACTTCGATGAAAGAGCACCAGAAGTTCTTTTCGGTCAAGAATCCGACCACCAAGCGCATCGAGGGCTTCGTGACGGTTGCAAATGTGGAAACGCCAGATGACGGCGCGACCATCCTCGCGGGCAACAACAAGGTGCTCTCGGCCCGTCTGTCGGATGCCAAGTTCTTCTGGGAGAACGATCTGCGCGTCGCCAAGACGGCCGGGCTCGAGGCCTGGACCGAGCGGCTCGGCAACGTCACCTTCCACAACAAGCTCGGCTCGCAGCGCGACCGCATCGAGCGCATTGCCGCGCTGGCGCGCGAGATCGCGCCGATGGTCGGCGCGGATGCCGCGCTGGCCGAGCAGGCCGCGCGCGTCGCCAAGGCCGATCTGAGCTCGGAGATGGTCTATGAATTCCCCGAGCTTCAGGGGCTTATGGGGCGTTATTACGCCGAGGCCGCGGGCCTGCCGGCGGAGGTCGCCGCCGCCTGCGAGGAGCATTACTCGCCGCTCGGGCCGTCCGATGCCGTGCCGACCGCGCCGGTCTCGGTGGCCGTCGCGCTGGCCGACAAGCTCGACACGCTGACCGGCTTCTGGGCCATCGACGAGAAGCCCACCGGCTCCAAGGATCCCTACGCCCTGCGCCGCGCCGCCCTTGGCGTGATCCGTCTGGTGCTGGTCAACGGTTTGCGCCTGCATCTCGACCGGCTCTTCGACGCGCAGATCCTGCGCCACAAGATCGACACCGGCGCGGACCGCGACCAGCAGGAGCTGCGCGACGCGCTGCTGCGCGAGATCGCCCAGCACGGCGTCTTCGGTTCCTCGGTCAAGGCGGTGATCGACCAGATCGAGGGCGACGCGGCAGAGTGGGTCGCGGACGTGACCAACCACAGCCCGGATCTCAGCGACGATCTGCTCGCCTTCTTCCACGACCGGCTCAAGGTGCACCTGCGTGACGAAGGCGTGCGCCACGACGTGATCGACGCGGTGCTGGCGATGCCCAACCGCGACGACCTCGCGCTGGTGGTCAACCGCGCCACGGCGCTTGGCGAGGTGCTGGGCACCGAGGACGGCGCAAATCTCGTGCAGGGGTTCAAACGCGCCAACAACATCCTCACCCAGGCCGAGGAGAAGGACGGGGTCGAGTACAGCTTCGGCGCCGATCCCAAGTTTGCCGAGGTCGACGAGGAGAAGGCGCTCTTCGCCGCGCTCGACGACGCCGATGCACGGATCAAGCCCGCGTTGGAAAAGGAAGATTTCGCCGCAGCGATGACCGCCATGGCGGGCCTGCGCGCGCCGATCGACGCCTTCTTCGAGGCGGTGCAGGTCAATGCCGAGAGCGAGGTGGTGCGCCGCAACCGCCTCAACCTGCTGTCGCGCATCCGCACGAGCTGCCTTCAGGTCGCCGACCTGAACCGGCTGGAGGGCTGACCCGGGCGTTGCCCGAAAGCCTTTCCGCACCAGAGACTTGCGGCGCGCGTGCCGAGATTTCTTGCACCCGCGCGCCGCAAGATGGCATCTTTGCAGCAGCCCCTTAACCTTAGGTACTCCTGAAAAGGTGATGGTGCGAACGCCCGTTTCCGGGCTATGCTGCACCGCGGAAAAACAGGATTTCACGTGCCCGACACGCTGCGACAGGATCAGGACCCACGGGTCACGCTCATCACCCCATCGGCGCCGATCGCGACGCCGACCCACGGGGGGCGTGCCAAGTGCCTGCAGCGGCTGGTGCGGCTCGATCTTCCGGTGCCCCGCACCGTCGCGCTGAGCTTCGACACCGTGCATCGCATCGCCGCCGGCGAGATGCCCGATATCCGCGGAATCCTTGCCGAATTCGCCCCCGGCGCCCTGCTTTGCGTGCGCCCCTCCTCGGAAGATCCAGACTGGGGCGGGCCGGGCTCGGTGCTCAATATCGGCATGAACGACGCCGCCTTTGTCGAGTTCTCCGATCGCATGGGTCCCGAGCTGGCCTCGGATCTCTACATGCGGTTCGTCACCGCCTACGCCATCCACGTGGCGCGACTCGACCCCGACGTGTTCGAAGAGATCGACAGCGCCGGCCAGGAAGGGCTGAGCGACGTGCTGCGCTGCTACGAGGAAGAGGCCGAAGAGCCCTTCCCGCAGGATCCCGCCGTGCAACTGGCCGAGGTGCTGCGCTCGATGGCGCGGGCCTGGGAAGGCACCACCGCGCGGCTGTTGCGGCAGGCCAAGGGCGCGCCGGTCGATGCCGGGCTCGGGCTCATCGTGCAGGAAATGGCGCTGGGGCTGGGCCTAGGCGAATGCGGCTCGGGCGTGCTTCAGCTGGTCAATTCCGAGACCGGGCAGCCGCAGATCACCGGCCGCTACATGAGCCAGAGCCAGGGCCGCGAGGCGCTGCATTGCGAGCAGAGCTCGCTCTATCTCGAACGCGACCCGCGCGGCGCCTCGCTCGAGGAGCAGGCCCCGGAGGCCTTCGAGACGCTCAAGGGCTATGCCGCGCTGGTGCGCCGCCGCCTGCGGGCCGAGATGCAGATCGAGTTCACTCTCGAGAACGGTTCGGTGCACATTCTCGACGGCATGCGCGTCAAGCGCAGCTCGCGCGCGGCGCTGCAGATCGCGGTGCGGCTGGCCAATGACGGCATCATCTCGCAGCAGGAGGCCCTGATGCGCGTCGAGCCGCGCGGCCTTTCCGAACTGCTGCACCGGCAGGTCGACCCCGAGGCCGAGCGCGACGTGATCGGCCGTGGCGTCGCCGCCTCGCCGGGCGCCGCCACCGGCAAGATCGTGTTCTCCTCCTCCGAGGCGCAGGCCAGCGCGGCGCGCGGCGAGCCTTGCATTCTTGTCCGGCGCGAAACCTCGCCCGAGGATGTGCGCGGCATGCACGCCGCGGCGGCGGTTCTGACCGAGCGTGGCGGCATGACCAGCCACGCCGCGGTGATCGGGCGTGGCCTCGGCCTGCCTTGCGTGGTGGGCGCGGCCCGCATGGGCTTCCGTCTCAACGACAAGACCCTGCTGGCCGAGGATGGCCGCCGCTTCCGCGAGGGCGACACGATCACCGTCGACGGCAGCTCGGGGCAGGTTCTGGCGGGCGCCCCCAAGATGATCGAGGCGGCGCTCGACGACGCCTTCCACATCTTCATGTCCTGGGCCGATGCCGAGCGCGACATCGGCATCCGCGCCAACGCCGACACCCCGGCCGACGCCACCACGGCGCGCAATTTCGCGGCGCAGGGCATCGGGCTTTGCCGCACCGAGCACATGTTCTTCGAGGCCGAGCGCATCACGCCGATGCGTGAGATGATCTTCGCCGACAGCCCCGACGACCGGAAGGCCGCCCTCGCCCGGCTTCTGCCGATGCAGCGCACCGATTTCATCGAGCTGTTCCGCATCATGGAGGGGATGCCGGTCTGCATTCGCCTCTTCGATCCGCCGCTGCACGAGTTCCTGCCTTCCGACCGCGCTGGCCTGCGCGATCTGGCCGAGGCGCTCGACCTGCCGGTCTCGGACGTGACCCGCCGGGTGGAAAGCATGGGCGAGTACAACCCGATGCTGGGGATGCGCGGCGTGCGGCTCGGCATCGCGGTGCCCGAGATCTACGACATGCAGGCCCGCGCCATCTTTGAAGCGACGCTCGAGGCGTCGAAGGAAGGCGCGCCGGTGGTGCCCGAGATCATGCTGCCGCTGGTCTCCGCCTGCCGCGAGGTCGAGCTGGTGCGCAACCGCATCGACGCGGTGGCCGCGGCGGTGCGCATCGAGCGCGGGCGCGACTTCGACTATTCGCTCGGCGTCATGGTCGAGACCCCGCGCGCCTGCCTGCGCGCCGACGAGATCGCGCAGCACGCGCATTTCCTCAGCTTCGGCACCAACGACCTCACGCAGATGACCTACGGTCTCTCGCGCGACGATGCCGGGCGCTTCATGTCGCATTACGTGCAGCAGGGCGTCTTCCCCGAGGATCCGTTCCACCGGCTCGATGCCGAGGGCGTGGGCGAGCTGATCCGCATCGGCGTCGACCGCGGCCGGCAGGGCAATGGCGGGGTGATGCTGTCGGTCTGCGGCGAGCATGGTGGCAACCCCGAATCGATTGCCTTCTGCCGGAACGCGGGCATCGATTACGTGAGCTGCTCGCCGTTTCGCGTCCCGGTTGCACGTCTTGCAGCAGCTCAACTCGCGATACAAGACAAGATCGGGTAGGCGCGCAACAGTCGCGCCACAACATATGTCAAGTTAACAATGTATTTGGGCCGGAATCCGCCCATATCGGTCACTTACGCTAGACCGCTTGGAACAATTTTACTAATTACGCCGCGATTTTGAGCGATTTTGGGGAAATCGCCACCTGGGACGCGACGTAAAGAGGGACAGATGATCAAGGCTATGTTTACCGCGCTGGCGCTGCTGGCGGCGGCCACTCCGCTTGCTGCCGAGGTGAAGCAGGACAATATCCGCCGTCTGGTGAAGCTCGAGCAGCGCGGCCTCAATACCGCCACCAAAGCACATCTCAATGCGCTCGTCTCGCCCGAAGCGCCGACTGGCGGGTTTTCTTACGATCGCGCGTGGCTCGAGAGCCAGCCCGAGGCCAGCGGCGGCGCCCAGTGGCAGTGCCTGGCCGAGGCGCTCTACTTCGAGGCCCGCGGCGAGACGGTGAAGGGACAGTTTGCCGTCGCCGAGGTTATTCTCAACCGCGTAGACAGCGCAAAGTTCCCGGATTCGGTCTGCGGCGTGATCAAGCAGGGCACCGGACGCAAATACGCCTGCCAGTTCACCTATACCTGCGACGGCAACCCCGAGCACATCAACGAGCCCCGCGCCTGGGAGCGCGTCGGCAAGGTGGCCAAGATCATGCTCTCGGGCGCTCCGCGCGCCCTGACCGGCGGCGCCACCTATTATCACACCAACGCGGTGAACCCGTCCTGGTCGCGCAAGTTCAACCAGACCGCGTCGATCGGCGTGCACCAGTTCTACCGTCCGGACTACCGCATCAGCAGCAACTGACGCAGGCGCGGCCGAAAGCGCCGTTTTCCGGCCCTCGCGCCGGGCCATTCGCTGCGATAGGGTACCGGGCATCCCGCCCGGTCCTCCCCACGGCAGGAGGCGCCCGCGCCTGCTGCCATCTCTCGCAAGAGATCTGCCGCGGCGGCCCCCTGAAGACCACATGCGAGGGCCCCTCATGGCCGACGAAATCCGCCTTGCCTTTGCGCACCCGTCCGAGCGCGCCATCGCCACCGAGGGCGAGGCGCCGCGCGACCGCATCTCGCTGCGCGAGCATGTGCGCGAGGTCGAGATCGGCGCCTTCCAGGCCGAGCGCGGCCACACCCAGCGCATCCGCTTCGACGTGGTGGTCGAGGTCACCCCCTCGGGCGGTCATCTCGATGACGATGTCGACCGTATCCTGAGCTACGACCGGGTCACCGAGGCGATCACCACCGAGCTCGAGGCCGAGCGGCTCAACCTGCTGGAAACCCTGGCCGAGCGCATCGCCGAGCGCATTCTGCTCGAGCCGCAGGCCATGCGCGCCTTCGTGCGCATCGAAAAGCTCGACCGCGGCCCCGGCGCGCTCGGGGTCGAGATCGTCCGCACCCGTCGTGATTTCGGCAGCCATCTCAACGAGGTGGCGCAGCCGCGCCCGCACCCGCGCATCGTCTACCTGTCGAACGCCGCGATTGCCTCTGATCAGCTCACCGGCTGGATCGACGGTTTCGCCGCCGAGCCCGCGCCGCTGATCCTCTGCGTGGGTCTGCCCGATCTTGCCCGTCCGCAGGCTGGCCATCCCTTGGCGCAGCGCCGCGTCGATCTGCTCGCCATCGAGCAGAACGGCTGGGTGCTGGCCGCGCGCGATCCGCGCTGCAAGGTGGTCGCCACCCGCACCGAGCTCGACTGGGCGATGAAGAACGGCCAGATCTGTGTCTGGGCGCCCTCCAAGATCGTGCTCGACGCCACCCAAGGCCCGGCCACCCGGCCGCGCGACAGCGTGGCGCTCGCCGGCTGGTTCGCCAGCCACATGGAGGCCTCCGAGCTGGTGGTGATCGGCGAATCCCTGCCCGAGGACGTCACCGTCCCGGCGCGCGCTGTCACAGTCTGAAACAGGCGGCGACGCGTCCGCTTGCCATTCGCCCCGCGCGGCGTCAAAACCCGGTCATGCGAGAATATTACCGCCCCCTCGTCCGCACCGACGCCCCCCGCCCCGATGATGCCCTGCCGCTGGCCGGCGGCCCGCGCTGGTTCTCCCATGTCGCCCGGCACCGTCGCGATGGCAGCGTCACGCGGCTACCCGCCTCCGAGATCCCCGAGGCGGCGCTGGCGCGCCTGACCGCGCCGCGCGCGCCGCTCTTGGGGCTCGACATGCGCCAGCCGCAGATCATGGCGATCCTCAACGTCACGCCCGACAGCTTCTCCGATGGCGGGCTCGACGGCTCCAGCACCGAGGCCGCGCTGCGCGGCCGCCGTCTGATGACCGATGGCGCCGACCTTCTCGATATCGGCGGCGAAAGCACCCGCCCCGGTGCCGAGGAAGTGCCCGTGGGCGAGGAGATCTCGCGCACCGAGCCGGTGATCCGGGCGCTCGCAGGCGTGCCGATCTCGATCGACACCCGCAAGATGGCAGTGGCCACGGCGGCGCTCCGAGCCGGTGCCGCGCTGGTCGGCGAGGTCTCCGG
>NZ_JBYNAH010000122.1:0-14957 GCF_059781815.1 Salipiger sp.
CTGCTGGTGCCGAACGGGGCCTCGTAATGAGATTGTTGCACATATCGGTGAGCTGGATTTCCCTCGGGAATCCTGATGGTTAGATCTTTGGCATGCCAAAGCCTGCCCCCCCCCCCGCTACCGCACGACGAATTGGTCTGACTATAACTCTTCGCTGAAGCGGCGAGGATCGTTGTCCATCTGGTTCGATCCCGGAATGCTCTGGCAGGCGGACCGAAGTGGCAAGCGCGGCCACCCCGAGACCTTCTCCGACAACGCCATTCAGACCTGCCTCACGCTGAAAGTGCTGTTCGGCCTGCCGCTCCGCCAGACTGTCGGCTTTGTCGCAAGCCTGATCGAGATAGCGGGGCTGGACTGGCCTGTGCCTGACTATTCGACACTGTGCCGACGCCAAGCGCGGATCGCGGTGCAGGTCCCGTATCGGCGCTCCGGGGGGGCCTCTGAACCTGCTGATCGACAGTACCGGCATCCGTTTCCGCGGCGATGGCGAGTGGCTTGCGCGCAAGCATGGCACGACGCGCAGGCGCGAATGGCGGAAGGTGCATCTGGCCATGGACACGGCCACTGGCGACATTCGCGCGGTCGAATTCACCTCGAGCCGACAGGGCGACAGCCCGATCCTGCCGGAGTTGCTGTCACAGATCCCGGCCGCCGAGAACATCGAGACAGTCACTGCCGACGGCGCTTATGACACGCGCCGCTGCCATGCGGCGATCCTTGAGCGCGACGCTGAGCCGATCATCCCGATCCGTCGTAATGGTCGAGCGTGGAAGCCGGACTGCCCCGCCGCAATATCGCGAAACGAGATACTGCGGGCGACGCGAAGCCTGGGGTGATCAATCTGGAAGACCTGGACGGGCTACCACGCCCGAAGTCGCATTGAGGCCCAGATGAACCGCCTCAAGCTCTTTGGCGACCGGATCATGTCACGAGACCCCGACCGACAGACCGCCGAAATCCAAATCCGCATTGCAATCATGAACTGCTGCTCAGCCTTGGGAAGGGCCGAGATCAAAGTCGTCGCCTGAGGCCGGCGGAGAAAGGGGACACTCGTGCTGTCATCTGATTAACGCAACAAGGCCGCTACGATTTTCTGTGGATGCATCGTCTGGTGTCAGTCCTTTGCGGACGGTGGCACCTGACGCAGGGAAGGCGGATGCATGAGCCGCGTGGGCTTCTCTGATCCATCGGCGCAGGACGCTCTCTGCGACCTCGAAATCCCGGCTTGCCTGAACCACGGCGACGAAGGGAGGGAGGCCGTTCAGGCCAGTATTGGGAAGGAACAAGGTGGCGGTGCGCTGGTGGTGCGGTCGCAAAAGGATCGCATCGTCTTTGCTTGGCAGGGCTATGCGGGTCGCTTTGACAAAACGACAGTCACCGCTCCCCTAGTTTCCATCAGGGCATTTGGGCGCCATTTCCCTGGTCGTGCCTTTGGAAGCTAGACAAGGATGACATTGTTGCGTAGCGGGAGGCCCTAATTGCCAATGAAAGTGGCTTCGGGTTCATTCTAGCGGTGCTCGCGACCAGACGATTCACGTCCTGCCTTGAAAGTGGGCCGGTGTTTCATGCCTCGTCCGATCTGGCGGAGGATACTTCCGAAAACGCAAATTCTTGCCAGTGCCGCATCATCTCGCGACGTTGATCAAGTTGGTCAGTCCTGTGGTATGCCGCCTCCGTCGCGTTCGCGATGGTATGGGCAATCGCCCGTTCAGCAAGATCACGAGAGTACCCGTTCTCTGATGCCCAGTCCCGGAAACTGGATCGAAAGCCGTGAGCAGTTGCTGTGCGGCCAGAAGTATCGCTGGGGAAGCGTTGTTCGCGCAAGAAGGCGGTCAAAGTCATGTCGCTCATTGGGCTCCTGCCGCGTGAACTGAAGATCCACGGGCCGCCGAGGTGTGTACGGCGTCGCTGCTCGAGAAGATCCATTGTCTGGTCGCAGAGCGGTACGCGGTGGGGCTTTCGCGATTTCATGTGATCCGCCGGGACAATCCAAGTTCTGCTAGCGCAGTCGATCTCGTCCCAGGTTGCACGCCTGACCTCGCCCGAGCGCGCCGCGGTGAGAATAAGGAACAGAAGAGCTTGACGACTTACCGACATGGGCGTCGGCGATATGATCGAAGCTACAATGTGAGGTATGTCCCTCCAGGGAGCTGCCGGATGGTGGGTCACCCTGTCGCGTGCGCCTCGCTGCTTTGGGAGCAGGGCATCGACGGCGGAAAGTGGATTGTTGGAGCAGTAGTGTTTGGCAATACACCATGTCATGACCCGCTCGCATCTCTGTTTGACCCGGCTGGCGGTCTCTTCCTTGGTCAGCCAGATTGGTTCGAGCGCCTTCGCGAAATCGGCCACGACCAGAACATCAACGCGGGTGTCCCCGATGACCGGGAAGACATAAGTCTCGAGCGTGTTTATCCATTGATTCCGATGTTTCTCGTTTCTGAACCCGGGAGAAATTGTTGCGAAGACGGTTCTCGCGGCTTGGCGAAAGGTCGGAATGATTGCTTCGTGCGATCTTGCCTCGGCGTTGCGCTCGTCGATGGGGTCACGCCCCCGTGCAATAATCTCGCGAGCTTCTACTGCAAGGCGTCTCGCATCGGCGAGGCCAGTCTCAGGGAAGGTCCCCAGCCCCATATCGCGACGCTTTCCTGAAACTGGCGATTTGAAGCGCAGAACGTACTTGCCCAAGCCCTGTTTGGATCCTGAATAGAGATATAGTCCGGTGACACCGCCAACGGCTTGGGGCTTGTCGCCTGGTTTGACTGTCTTGGCCTTTGCGTTGGAGAGCATCGTGCTACCCGTGATTTTCCAGCCCCACATTGGGCCCCACACGAGTAGTAAGATGGTAACAAACAGTTCGCAACGGCATGTATCACTGATGGTTCATATGCGTCTGTTTAATATACTAAAGATCTCTTCGCAAAGACGCGTTGCTTCATCATGATGCAAGATTATGGCGGACTTCCTCTCCGCCGCTTGCCCCGTGAAAGCGTTCTCCCGATACGGCCGAGTCCGGATTTCCTCTTTTTGTTAGAGGTTTATGCGGGAGGGGCTGAGCGCTTTCCCCTACGCCAGAAGGCCCCAAAGTGGCCTCTTGAGGCTACTATTCTCCGGACTTCATGACTGCGCCGATTTGGGGAATGGTTTGCAACGACCGAAATTCCTCAGGTTTACAGAATATGCGGCTGAACACTTCGACGGCGGTCGTGCTCTGAAGATGGAACGCAGATTGAACGAGCACTGGTCAACTGTATCGGTGGAAGCCAGGCCGCTTTGGTCATCGCGCATCGCTATCTGCATTCCCCATGAACATGAGGAACAAAGGCCATCAGACAGCTGCAGCCTCTCGCTATGAAAGAGACACCCCAGGAACGCTCAATACATCCTAAGAGTTCGCCAGAGCAAACCGCCCGACCGTGAAGAGGCTCACACGTCTTTCGAAGCTTTGGCGAAGATGGAGCGGGGGGCCCAGCTGGCGTTTATCGGGTCGCGTAGGCAGATCTCTCTCATCCGGTCTGCGCAAGATGTCATCAGGCGGGTCGCGTAGGCGGAATCGCTTTCGGTCCGGTCGCGCGGCGGCAGTTGTTCGCAGTCGAAGCGCAGTTCCGATCCGACGATGTAGCTAGAGATCCAGATTACAGGGACATCGAACCTGAGGGCCAGACGCGGAACGGTCGGGTGCAGATTCAGGTTCGCCCCGTGGTGCGGGAATGTGACCGGCTTCTGATGTCCCACATCGACCGCGAGGCACAGAAGCCGGTTGTTCTTGAGGGTCGACGCGACCATGCGGGCGTATTCCGTCTTCGGCCCCATATCCCGGATGGGATGGAGCCTGTCGCCGCCGGGGTGGCTCGTCTTGCGCAGGATATGGCCGCCGACGATGGTGACATCGACGTCATTGTCGTGGAAGAAATCCAGCGTGTTCAGGATGAAGCCGATATGCGATGTCGCCACGATGCCGGCGCGTCCCTGCGCGTTCAGGCTCTTCAGCGGCGACATGTCCGGCTGCGCGCGCCGTTCGACGATTGACGGGAGGTAGTCCGGCGCGATCAGCGAGTAGAGGCGGGTGGTCTTGTGAAACTCCATCCCGACACTGGCGCGGCCGAGCCAGGCCGGCCGGTCTTCCGCGGGGATCCCGAGCCAGTCCATCGTCTGACGGTATTCGGACATCAGGCGTTCGGTCTCTTCCGGCGCCAGATCTTTCCGGCTTTGCAGGACCGGGAAGGACCGCGGCTCATAGGCCCGCCGCCCGCGCTCGAAGAGCGCTTTTCCGAGCTCGGTCAGGCCGAGCTGAATGCATATTTGCGATAGGCCGACGAGAGATTTTTCATCCGTGACCCGATCGGCCGCGCGGGTGAGCATGTCCTTGATCTCCGGGAGAGGCCGGCCGAGCGCTGCCGGCGAGAAGGATCGCAGGACGGGCATCGGCAGTTGGTCATCCTGAGGCAGCTTGTCGAGCGAGCGGGCGACCACATCGCAGTTGCCGCCGCGAATGGCGCTGGCGACGAGCATCAGCCGGGTCTTCCGCATCGGCGCGGTGACGGGGATGGTTTCGAGCAAGGTCAGAACCCTGTCGATCCCGTCGGCCTCGAGTACGCAATTCAGGGTGTATTCCTGAAGGCCCGGATGATCCTGAAGTTCGGTCAGGACCCGTGGTGCCAGATCCGACAGCGCGGCGGGGTCTTTCGTTGCAGCCAGAACGGTCAGCCGCATCCGGACAACCGGAGGCGTCATGTTTTCGGTCATGTTCGCCATCGCGCTCGCGGCCGCCTCTGGCTGTCCCAGAGCAAGCTGAGCCTGTGCCGCCAGCAGGGCCGGTTGCGGCTGCTCCGGCGACGGGCCGAATTGGTCGGTCAGCAACTGCACGGCCTTGCTCGGGGCCCCTTCGGCCAGCGCGATCCGCGCTCGAAACTGCGCGATCTGGCCGGGCCGCAATGTTTCTCCGTGATCGTCCAGTAGGGCTCGGGCCCGGCCGATGTCCTTGCGGCGCAGCGCGGCCGCGACCTGTTCTGCGGGCCTTGGCGACCGGTTCACGTCAGTCTTTCGATCAACTGCGCCTTGGCGATCTTGCCCGAGGGGGTCATGGGCATGTCCGGGATCTCGATGTATTTTCGCGGGATCTTCCACGAAATGAGCCGGTCGCGGCACCAGGCCCGCAGCTCGCTGGCCGAGACCGACTGTCCGGGTGCTGTGGTGTAGAAGGCGGTCACGGTCTCGCCGGTCTCTTTCTGCGGCACCCCGACCACCGCGATCTGTGCGATAGCCGGATGCGGAACGAGGCTCGCCTCGACCTCCGATGGGTAAACGGTGTTTCCGGCGGTCTTGATGATGTCCTTCACGCGGTCGACCAGCATCAGACGACCGTCCGGGCTCCGCACCATGATGTCGCCGCTCCGCATCCAGCCGTCAACGAACGCCTTGCCAGTCGCCGCGTCGTCACGCCAGTAGCCCTGCGTCAGCATCGGACCGCGCACCAGCGCCTCTCCGGGTGTGCCGTCGGGCACGTCGGACAGAGTCTCGTCCACCAGCCGGACCTCGGTCCCGGGTGACACGAAGCCGACGGTGCCGCGAGGCAATGCCGGATCGAAGATACCGATGGCGATCGCCGGCAACTCGGTCATGCCGATCCCCGTGCGCACCTCGCATCCGAAGCGCGCAGAGAAGGCCTGTGCGAGCTCCGGTTCCAGCCAGGTTCCGGCCAGAAGAGCGCGACGGAGGTCTGGCAAGGGGTCGGTCGTATCCCCCGCGGCACGCATCAGGATCCCCGCCATCAGCGGCACGCCGGCAAGGATTGTAACCCGGTCGCGACGCATCGTCTCGAACAGGTCCGCCGGCGTCAGGCGGGCCAGCAGGGACAGCCGGACCGGGCCGTGCAGCGCCATCGCGGCAAGCGTGGTTCCGAAGATGTTCGACAGCGGCGCCGCCAGCAGGACGGTGTCCTGCGCGTTCGCGCCCAGAACGAACCCGTAGAGCGCTTCCGCCGAGGCTTGCAGCGCCGAGCGGGAAATCATCACGCCCTTGGGCCTGCCCGTCGTTCCGGAGGTATAGAGCAAGGCCGCGAGGGCCGTGTCGGCGATCTCCTCGACCCGGGCGGGCCCGGCAGGCAGGTCGGTCGCCGAGACATCGATGAGCGCAACGGAGTTGAACGCCTCTGGCAATTCCGCGGCTGGAAGGTCGGTCACACAGGCTGTCGCGCCGCAATCCGCCATGAGATGCGCGATCGCCAAAGGCGGGGTGGCAATATGCACCGGCACCGCGCAGGTCCCGGCCATAAGGCTGCCGTAAAATGCCTCCAGCGCATTGCGCGGGGATTGACAGAAAATGGCGACACGCGCGCCGTCTGCCAGATCCTTGCCCTGCAAGAGCGCGGCAATGCCGCGCGCCCGGTCAAGCACGTCCGACCGGCTGTGGGCGCCGTCATGGTCGAACAGAAAATCGCTTCGGTCTCTGACGTTCAGACCGTCGAACAAGCCTTTCCCGGAAATCGGTCTTCTCCCCCTCGATGGCGCGGCAACGCTATTGAAAAAATTGCCTACTTGGACATTAGATCCAGTTTTATTTCATAACAATTGGCATGGCAGATTTGCGGTGTCGACGGCTCGATTCAAGTGGATCGCCTGCTGCGGGATTGCGCAGTCGGAGGCGTCATTGACTTGCCGGAACGGGGCGAGCAGAGTGAGCTGGATCTCAGGCGCGTTCGCCATGTCCGCTTCTGCCCCACGGAATCGTTCGCACACGACATGACGATCGTCTCTCACACCCATCGGTTCATCTACATCAAGCCGCGCAAGGTGGCCTCGAGCAGCCTTTTGATGGCTTTGGGGCGGCACTGTTCCTCCCCCGATATCGTGACCTCTCCGGGAAATACCGAAGGTCTGCCGGACTATGCGATGAACAGCGAAGGGTTCTGGACCCATATGCACCCGATCCTGATACGGACGGCGGTTTCGCCAGAGGTGTTCGACGCGTACCTGAAGGTTACCGCCGTCAGAAATCCGTGGGACACGCTGGTCTCGATGCTGTTCTGGCGGCTTTCGCGGGCGAAGCATCCCTGGCGCCATGCCCCGACCGCCGGTTACCGGCAGGCGCTTGCCGAGGCGAGGCTGGACCCCTCGGATCCAGAACATCATGAGCTTCTTCTGTCCTGCTCGAACGGGTTGCGCAGGAACCTGCGGTTCCTGCTCGATCCGGAGGGCGCGCCCTATGCCGATCTGCACCTGCGCTACGAATCTCTGCAGGACGACTTCGATGCGCTTTGCGACCGGTTGGGGCTCGAGCGGGGCGAGCTGCCTCGACTGAAGGGCGGCGCGCGCCCTCAGAGAAGCCACTACCGCGACTATTTCGACGAGCCGCTGAGGCGCGCGGTTGCGCCATTGGCAGACCCCATCGCCGACCGGTTCGGCTATAGCTTCTGAGAGTTTCCGATATGCTGACATCCGACGCCCTCGACCGCTTCCTGCAGGATGGTTTCTGCGGCCCGTTCGACCTGTCCGAGCCGGGGCGGGTCGTTCCGCTGCTCTCCTCGGTGCTCGAGAGCCAGACTTTCGTGACGCACGCCTCGGCGATGCAGAAGAAACATATCATGAGCGCCAACAACGAGGCGCCGCTGCTGCTTGCGAATGCGCATCTCGAGAACGAAGCGATCCTTGACGTCGGTCGTGATCCCGCCATCCTGGAGCGGCTGACACAGGTGATGGGGCCCGATATCTGGCTGCGGCGCAGCCAGTTCTGGCGCAAGCCTCCAAGGTCGCACGGGGTCATGTGGCATCAGGACACGCACCGGAAGCTCGGGCTTGGCGACATCGGTGAATTCAGCGCCTGGGTCGCGCTTGAAGACAGCACGCAGGAGAACGGCTGTGTCTGGTTGCTGCGCGGGTCGCATCGCAACGGCGTCATCCCCCCCGAAAGCGTTCTGGGCGCGCAGTTCAACCTCCGTTTCTACGCGTCGGACGAGGTGATCGTGCCTAAACCCCTACAAGGCTACGAGGCGGTGCCGATGGAGCTGCGCAAGGGACAGTTCTTCCTGTTTCATCAACTGTGCTTCCACGCCTCGGGGCCCAACCTGAGCGGCGCTCCTCGCACCGGGCTGGCGTACCGCTACCTGTCCGATTGTGACATCCCCTCGGTCACGGAGACGCTGACCCGCGTTGCACCGGCCGCAGCCTGAGCCGCGAAGCGGACCGGCAGGGCCGTCGCGACGACACTCTGAACCCGCGCGGGAGGCCTCACTCGCTCCAGCGCGCCCGGAAGGTTGCGATGTCTTCGGGCGTGTAGAACCGCCGAACGGTTGCGTGATCGTAGAACCAGTCGAGATCGGCAGGGGAAAGCCGCAGCCCGTCACGATAGTCCTGATAGAACCTGCGGAACCGCGTCTCTCCGGTGACGTCTTCCGGAGGAACCGGCGGCAAGGCAGCGCCCAGCATGTCGCCGGCGGTGGCGGCGAGGCGTCGGGACGCGTCGGGATCGCTCAGGTCCTCGACCCGATAGACGAGAAGCCTGTGCCGCCCGGACACTCTCAGCGCGGCGGCGTCGTGGTCAAACCGGGCGGTTTCGACATCGACGGAGAAGCCGTTCCCGAGTTCGTCGTGAAACCAGCGCCGGTAATCGTACACCGCGTGAGCCAGCAGTTCGACCAGCGTGTCGCTCCCGTGCCGGCCATCCTGCGCCGCCCGGAGGACGTGGAAGAACAGCTGGCGCAGCGCTTCGGGTGTGCCGCCGTCGCGCACCGTCACCGGCTGGCGCAGATAGCCCAGCCGATTGCTGAGGAACGCCACGACCGAGACCGCCCGTGCGACCGGATCGCGCATTCCGGCAATGATATCGACTTCAGGCCCAATCCAGACGCCATCGCGCACGTGCCGCTCGATCGCGGCCGGAGGGCGCCCGAGCCGCGGCAGAGTGAGATACTTGATCGTCTGCTCGGCACCGGTCCGCGCGACCACGTCGTCGATGCGCCCCAGGCTGAAGCCGGAGATCGAATGGAAATGATGCACCTCGCGTTGCGCGAACGCCCCGGACAGCAGCGTGAACCAGGACCGCGACGCGACCTTGGCCATCTGAAAGACGAGGATCGGGCGGTTCTCCGAGGTCTCACCCAAGGGCGGGCGGATCCGACTTCAGGATCTGCTCCAGAGCGCCGGCGATGGTTTCGTGCTGAAGGAAGATCTCGGGCGGAACCGGAACGCCCCGGGCTTTCTCCAGTTCGAACGCCAGCGCGACCATATCCATCGAGTCGGCGCCGAGGCTGTCATAGCCCGCGTCCAGTTCCGCCCGCTCGACCGGGCGTCCGAGGAAATGCGAGAGACGGTCGAGTATCAGCGGCATGTAGTCGGTCTGAGTCATGGGGTATCGGTGATCCTGACTTGCAAGCTCTGCAGCTTGCGGGTGTTGCGGCTCGGACCCATCATGCGGCCGCCGGGGCAAGATTGCACATACCCGATTTCATTGAACTGCGACAAGACGATGCGAAACGCATCGCGGGCCAGTGGACGTCCGGTGCACAGATGGCGGGCGCTGCCGAATGCGAGGTGACTTCCGTTGGCCGTGTCGATCGCATGCGGGCAGGCGAAGACATCCGGATCGCGGTTCACCGCATGCAGGAAGACGATCAGGCTCTCGCCACGGGCGATCTCCTGCCCGGCCACGGTCAGATCCCGTTCGGCCACCCGGATGACGATCTGGACGGCGGAGGAGAGGCGGATGAGCTCGTCGGCCACGGCGCCGACATCGCCGGTGATCGGTCCGCGAAACGTGCCGCCGCCCGAGTCGAGGAGGTGCGCCAGCCCCAGCGTGACGGTGCCCGCCATCGTGTCGCGCCCGAGCAGCAGAAACGCCGCCAGGCAGTCGACACGCCGGGCGGGACTGTCCTCGACGCCGGATGCGCACAACGCGCGGCCGATGCGCTCCATGAACGGCCCGGCGTGCTCTGCGAGCCCCTCGAGCCGGGCCACGAGCGAGGCCCCACGGGAATTGATCTCCTGCATTTCGGCCACGCTGGCGCCGAAGTCGATGCTGCCCTGCGAGGCCGTATTGCGCGCGATCCAGGCGCGATCACCGGCAGAAAAGCCCGCCAGACGACCGACCGCTTCGGCATGCAGGCGGTCGGCGTAGTCCGTGGCGAGATCGCCGCCCCCTGCCTGACGCAAGGCGGAGAGCATCTCGCGGGAGCTTTCAGCGAAGGCGTCGAGATAGGGGCGGCGGATGTCCGACAGCAGCCGGGCGAACGCCGCGCGCAGGGCGGCATGGCGCGGGCCATCATGGAGGAAGGGAATCCAGTCGCTGACGCGCAGGAGATCGGCCAGGTCGATGCCGGTGCGCTCTTCGATCCGGCGAAAATTGCCGAATAGATCGTGGACGCGCAGCGCAGGGTTCTTCAGCGCCTCTTCAGCCGCCGCGTGAGACACGACCAGCCATCTGCGCATGGCGGGCGACCAGACGATCTCTCCGGCGGTGCGGATGGTTTCGAGCACGCCGGTCGGATCATCGATCATCGCGGCGCTGTCATAGACGTAGTCGGTGATGGGCCTAGACGACATCGTCGAGAATCCGCTTGTCATAGTCGCCGGCCAGGAACGCCTCGCGGGCGGCGGCGCGGCGGATCTTGCCGCTGCTGGTGCGCGGCAGGGTGGCACGGCGCAGCTGCACGATGCGTTCGCATTTGACGCCAAGGCGCGCTGCGACGGATCTGTTCAGCGCTGCGATGTCGACCCCCGGTCCGCGCGGCGGTCGCTCGATCAGCACGACCAGCGCTTGCGTGCCGGCGGTCTCGGCCCCGAAGGCCACCAGTCCCTCGAGCCCGGCGCCCACCTCCTGAGAGGCGCGGACCGCCGCTTCGACCTCTTCGGAGAACAGGTTACGGCCGCGCAGAATGATGCGGTCGGCATCTCTCCCCGAGACGAAGACCTTGCCCTCCTCGAGCCGGCCGAGATCGCCGGTCCGGATGGCCTGTCGGGGGACCGGAACCCGCCAATCGGCCCCGGGTGGAATGACTTGGCCGCAGCCGGGGCCGTCGATCCAGATCTCGCCCGTCTCGCTCTCGGGCATCGGAGCACCGGTTGCGGCGTCACGGATCGAGACGGTCACGCCGTCGACGGGGGCCCCGAGGCAGGCGTGCGCCTGACCGCTTGGAAGACTGCGAAAGACCGGGCCGGTGTCGGTCTGCCCGGAGGAGACGAGCAAAACCGCTTCCGCCAGCCCGTAGGACGGTGCGATCGCCCGCCTGTGCAACCCTCGCGGTTCGAGCTGTGCCAGAAGCCGCGTCACGGTGGCCTCGGAGACCGGCTCGCCGCCGATCACCAGCGCGCCGAGGCTGGACAGATCGAGCCCGTCCACCGTCTCGCGGTCGAGGGCGCGGGACAAGCGATCATAGGCGAAATTCGGGGCGCTGGTGATATTGGCGCGATAGCGGGAGATATGCTGAAGCCAGAGGGCCGGGCTTTGAATGAACAGGCTCGGCCGCAGGATGATCGAGGTGGACCCCGTCCACATCGCCACGAGGACGCTGCCGACGAGCCCCATGTCATGGTAGAGCGGCAGCCAGTGGACGCCGATGCTGTCCGGGCCCAGCCCATAGGACGCGACGATCGCGCGGCAGTTGCGCACGATCTGCTCCAGGCCCAGCAGGACCGGCTTCGGTGCCGAAGTCGATCCGGAGGTGAATTGCAGGAGCCGTCCGCCGGTCTGCGTGAATTCGGGCATACCGGGGGGCGGGAGCTCCGCCGCGCTCGTGACGTCGATCACGCTCGCCTGCGGCGCGTGCACGGCCAGCGCGCTGGCCTGCGCAGGCTCGAGGTCGTGCAGGATGATCTCGGGCCGGGCCGCGGCGAGAATATGCGCATTGCGTTCTGAGAGGTGAATGCCGGCGCCGCCCGAGGCGGGGATGGCCGTGGCGCCGCGCAGCCATGTCGCCAGCAGGGCGGTGACGAAATGCGGGCCCTCATCACAGAAGATGAGCACGCCGGTGCGGGCCGGGTCGTCCATGGCTGGCATCGCATGAGCGAGCGCCTGCGCCGCATCCCAGAGCGCGCGCCACGACAGGCATGTGCCGTCTTCGCCCCTGCGCGAGATGAAGCGGAAACCGGTTTCGGGGCGGTCGCGGCGCGCATGGCCGCGCAGCGCGTCGACAATCGTTGCAGGGATGGGCATCGGCTCAGCGGTCACGGCCTGTCCTCGAATGAAAGCGTCCCGGCGACGTGCCCGGCCAACTCGTTCAGCGCGGGCTCCTGAAAGTACTTGCCATGGCCGCCATCCAGAATGTGCCACGTGAAGCTTCCGAACTGAGCCTGCCAGCGCGGAAGCGGGTCGATCCCGCGCAGGAATGGATTGAACCGCTCGCTCTTGCTGCCGAAAAGCAGCATGACCGCTCCCGGATAGTCGTGCCTCGGCATGTGCTCGAGGAATATCAGCATCGGCGCAGCGCCCGTGCGTTCCAGAATCCTGTGGGCGACGGCTTCGGCGATCGGGGCGGCCTGACAGTTTCCGCCGATGGTGATCGGCTGGCCACCCGAACGCTCGAGAATCCCGTCGGCATAGATCGCCGCGACAGACTGAAGATTGGCTGCCTTGACGGCCTTGCCCTTCATGACGCGATGGAGCGAGTGCATCGCCACGAGCTGCTGTTCGGGATGCAGGGCCCGCGACAGGCTGATCGGCTCCATCCAGTTGTTGAAGCACCAGTACAACGGGGCGCGCCGTCCGTTGAAATTGAAGCGCACGAACACATCGTCATGTTGCCAGGACCAGCGTGGAACGCGGTCGACATTCGCCAGCAGGGCCGCCCTGAGCTCGTCGCGTGTTAACTCCACTTTGCCTCCGGGACAGCTTGGGCCGACATTTCCGCTTCGACTTTCAACTTTGCGGAGAATTCGCGCGAATCCCGCGCGTGATCAAGTATTTCGTGCCTGTCGCAGGCGCTTGGTGCCGAGGCTCGGGCCGCCGTGTTTGCCGCGTGAGCTGCTCGCAGCGGGGGGGGCGGTCCTGCATCGCGCCGGGCACCACGGATTTGGCTCAGACGCGACGACAGCGTTTGGGGTGAAGATCTGACGCTCTCCGTTCAGCTTGAAACAAGGGCGGGGAGGCCGAGGATGTCGGCGCGGACCCTCGCTGGGTTCCTCAACTCTGACTTTCGACAATTGGACCACTCGACTGGCGCGCTTGGTCCGCCGGATCCGGCGCCCGAGGTCACAACCTTTGCGTGTTTCTCGCCGGCAACGACAGGCCGAATCGGCCCCGAATGTTGCGGGAACGCTCTCAAAATGAGCGAGGTCATTGACGGAGCCTCAATCCGGACAGCATGCTGTCGATAGTGTCTCGGGATACGGAAGGCTGAGGCGGCTGCTGTCGCGGGTCTGAAGGAAGCGATTGCCGAGCAGGCAATTCGGCCCGTCTGCTTGAGCGGCCAAGGATGGGCGCCTTCGTCAGGGGGCGCGATTTCAACATGCGAGCGATGCTCCGTGGAAAGGTGGTCCGGAATGACTTGCAGAGAACTGCCATGTGCCCAAACTCATCGGCTCGCGCGTCGCGTCGCGACCGCCCGGTCCGCCGGCGTGCCTCTTGTGGCGGCCGCGCTCGCCGCAATCTGCCTGTCGCCATCGGTGGCCGAGGCGCAGCAGGTCGGGTCGGATTGGGAGTACCGGATCACCCCCTATCTCTGGGGGGCCGGATTGTCCGGGCGCATGGCGACCGTGTCCGGTCTGCCGTCCGTCGATGTGGACGCCTCTTTCGGTGACATTCTCGACAATCTCGATCTCGGGGCGATGGCCAGCTTTACCGCCCGCACGAATGAGTGGGGCGTCTTCGGGGATCTCATGTACATCAAGCTTGGCGCGGAGGAGAAAACCCCCGGCACCAACTACGGCAAGGCAACGCTCGAGAGCACGAATTTCGTCGCCACGGTCGGGGTCGAATACACTCTCTCGAAGACAGCGACCACGGACCTGAGACTGGCAGGGGCGCTTCGGTACTGGGATGTCGAGACGGATATCGACCTGAGCGCCGGAACGCAGCCCGCCGCCTCCTCCTCAGGGGGAGACAACTGGTTCGACGGGCTCGTCGGGCTCAGGCTGGAAACCGATCTCAGCGACACGACCTATATGGCCGGATGGGCGATGGTGGGGGGCGGCGGTTCGGCCTTTGCCTCGGATCTGTTTGTCGGGATCGGATACCGTTTCAACGACCGCACATCGGTTGTCGGCGGCTATCGGTACCTCAGCGTCGATCGCGAAGATGGTTCGTTCGAATATGACGTCGAACAGCATGGCCCGATGGTCGGCCTGACCTTCGCGTTCTGAATTTGCGGCGGCGGGCCGGATGGCCGAAGGTGGGGTCTGAACCGAACCCCATTGAATTCTTCGAAGACCTTCCTGTCCTCCTTGGTGGGCGCCTTGACTAGTGTCGCAGAGCTGCCGCTGCTGTGCGCAGATCCGGTCTCACGACGAGCGTGGGCGGGAACCCCGTGACGAGCTCTCGGTGCGTATGATCTCCAGATGCGTGAAACCGTCGGGGCGGTTCCCAATCCTCTAAATATATGAATGTTTCATAATGGGTTACGGTTATCCGACCCACTCGCGGCACCGTCGGGCATGGCCTGCCAACGTGGTGGGGCGTGAGGACGCGGCTCGCGGCAGGTCCCGAGGCCAGCCGGAGTTGCGGATTTCACCTTTGACGGTCGAGGCGCCACGCCTGAGCTCGCGCGGTCACGGAGCGGCGATGTAAACGCGCCCATCGTCGAACGGCGTCCGTCTTGGCTGCTTCGTCTTTGCGCCGAAGCCACGATCGAGGCGACGACCTGTCGGAACCCGATGGGGGCCGTCGGGGATTCTCGATGCGCCTTAAGCAGACAAATCTCTCTGTAGCAAATTGAGAATCTCTGCCTCAGGTAGAAAAATATCTCCCGATAAGAGCTTACCTAGGTCATGTTGACAAATGGCGGATCCAGAGACGGATCGACGTGATGTCAATGA